>DASZRP010000229.1:0-2524 GCA_035548895.1 Puia sp.
AAATTCAATCGACGGCAAATACAAATTGCAGTCTGATACCGCGCGAAACACAGCCTTATCGCAAATAGCCAGTCAGTCAGGTTTGCTTTCAGATACCGACCCGCTGTGGATATTATATTACAGCCAGGAGTTTCAGCCATTGCTCAACTATTCCGCCGTATCTATCCTTGGCCCGCTTGCTCCGCAGGTCAGCGCAAAACTCGTTTCCGAAGGATTGTACTCGTGGTACACCAATCAACTGGCTATGCTTAAAGAAAGACTACAGGGCGCGCGAACCACTGACATGGACCGGGGCTCCAGGATAATGGCCTATTACCGTATGCTGAAGGAATATCGCACCCTTTCAGGCGTATGGAGTATCCGGGTCGCGGCAGCGGCAAAAGACATCCAGATGCTTGCTCAGCAACAACAACTGAAAACAGGCATGGTAAATCCCGGTAACTGGACGCCGCAAACCGACATACAAATTGCCAACAAAGTATTGCTTAACGCTAAATATTAACATGAAAAAGAAGTTTATTTTATTAACCGGACCTTTGCTGCTCTTGTCCCTATCCGTATTCGCCCAGGGTACCGGCAATTCCAGCAGCCAGCAAACACTGGAGTTCCTGCAGGGGGACGGCGTTTATGAGAATGGCGTGATGGCATTTCTCGGCGGCCTGAAAGAGTCGATCTGGAATCATTTCGGATTGTTTATCGGCGATGCCCAGGCCCTGGCAGCTATTTTTATGATCGTCTATTTTGCCATTAAATCTTATGAAATGATGGTGGGCGATAAACGGCTGGAGATTATGCCGCTCCTTCGGCCCTTTGGCCTGGCCATGATCATCATCTGGTGGGGGGCTTTTGTGAAGATGGTTGCGTTCCCAACCGATCTCGTGGAGAATCAAACCGACCAAATGTTTAACAGTGAACAGGGCACCGTCGACGCATTACGCATACAGCGATCAAACCTGATGCTCGCTGTAGCAAATTCGCTCATCACCTTCGAGGCACAGACCCAGGTTGCCGAGAAGGAAAGTGATACCTGGTACGGGCAGGCATGGGACGCGGTGACCAGCACGATCAAACAAGGTATCTCAGATGTAGTTTCACCGCTTCTTGAATTGAAAAACAGGCTGGAGGTAGGTATGCAGTTGCTGTTTACCCAACTGCTGGAATTGATCGGGATATGGATACTCCGGATTGCAGTTTACGTGATTTTCATGATTCAGATTATCTATTCTTCTATTCTGATCATCCTGGGGCCTTTCAGCGTAGCTGTCAGTATTTTACCGGCCTTCCGGGACAGCTTTTCAACCTGGATAGCCCGCTTCGTGTCCGTGAAGTTATACTCAGGTATCGGTTATTTGATCATGTACCTGTGTGCCCTGATGCAGGAGTATGCCTTGCAGTCCGAGATCAGCAAATACCAGGTGCTGGTCGGCCAGAACGGTACAAGCGCGGACCTGACCAAACTGGCCTGGTTCGCCGGGAACGGCGTACTTTCATTTGGTACCGTAATCATCGTTTTCCTCATTGGGGCAATATGCATGTTTACCGTTCCAAGTATCTCCACCTGGATCATTTCTACTTCAGGTATTAGTTCCGCCGCCTCTACTTTTGGCCGGAGCGCCGGAACCGTAGCAGCCGTAGCCAGGAAAGCATCCGGCAGCTTCTTTTAATTTCTCTTTCTCCTTTTAATAACAGGCTGTCCCGTTCGTTCGGGCAGCCTTTTTTATTTCCAAAACTATGATCATCAAAAACATTGAAGCCAAGATCAGGCTGGCAACCATCGTAGCCATCGGAAGCCTGGTGACTGCAATTATCATCGTCGGGTGCAACTGCTTTTACGCTTTTCGCATAGTAACCAATGCCCAAAAGAGCATCTATATATTGAATAATAATATTCCTATTCAGGCTACGCAAACCGACGTGCAGATGAATCGTCCGGCTGAATACAGGGCTCACGTCGATCTGTTCCACTCACTTTTCTTTTCCCTTACGCCCGATGACAAATACATGGAATATGAAATGAAAAAAGCCATGTACCTGGTAGACGAGTCCGGGATGCAGCAATACAATGACCTGAAGGAAAATGGTTTTTTCAATTCCATCCTTTCTTCCAGCTCAGTGCTCACGCTCCAGACAGATTCTATCGTGCTGGACATGCCCAAAAAATATTTCAGGTACTATGGTAAGCTGAAGATCGACCGCCGAAGCTCAACTGTTGTGCGCTCCCTGGTTACGGAAGGCTACCTGAAAGACAGTCCGCGAAGCGATAATAATCCGCACGGTGTACTGATCACCAATTGGAAAACACTCGAAAACAAAGATCTCCAGGATGTTCAGAAAAATTCATTCTAACCGCGATCCGAGGGATACGCTGTTAAGCGAGCTCAAAAAGGAGTTCAGCACTTATTTTATAGCCGGCAGCAATTGCTTCAGGTCGATTCTGCAAAGAAATCCGCGTTTCACATTCGGAAGCATGGTATTCCTGATGGCAGCCTCAATCGTTATTACCCTTACGCTCTTTCACCACCAT
>DASZRP010000230.1:0-16810 GCA_035548895.1 Puia sp.
AAGACGATCTCCGGATACTGCACAGTAAACTGGATGATGTTGACCGGCTCAAGGGACGCTCCTGCGACCTGGTTTATGGCGACTACGAAAAACGCGATACCATGCTCTTCTCCACTTACCGGAAGATCGCGATCACGGAAAAGAAGCGTTTGGATATCGAACTCAGCTTCAAGCAATATGCTTTTAACGAAGCTTTAAACTTTCCGTTCAACATACCGAAAAATTATAAACAGAAATAGGCGTTATACAGTAACTTTCAGGCAAACCCTCCGGACGTATATGCGCAAATCTTTTTTTGTTCTTGTTTTCCTGCTTTGTTCGCTGCTGCGGGCCCTGTCGCAAAACCCGACTCCCGCACAGACCCGGGCCGATCTGGAGAAGGAACGCGCAGCCATTCAGCAGGAAATAGAAGACGTGAAGCAGTCGCTCGATGCCACCCATAAGAACCGCAGGGAAACCCTGGGCCAGCTCGCCCTTTTGCAAAAACGTCTCCGGCTTCGCCAGGCGGCCATTAACAATATCAACCGCCAGCTGGATTTCATCCAGTCCGACATGAACAACTCCTGGTCGGAGATATTAAAGCTCAAAAAAGAACTTGACACCCTGCGTAAGCAATATGCGGAAAGCGTGGTGTATGCTTATGAGACCAGGACCAACTACGACTACCTGAATTTCATTTTTGCCGCCAGCAGCTTCAATGACGCGCTGAAGCGGGTTGCCTATCTCAAATCCTATCGCGCTTACCGCGAAGAGCGCGCCGAGAATATCGTCAAAACGCAGGCGCTGCTGCAAAGCAAGATCGACGGATTGAAGGTAAAACGGGTAGAAAAAGAAGAAGCCGTTGCCCGGCAAAGTAAAGAAAAGCAGGTACTGGAAGTAGAAAAAAAAGAAAAGGACGAAGTGGTGAACCAGTTGCAGCTGCACGAGAAGGAACTGAAGAAAGAAATGAGCCTGAAGCAGAAGCAGGACCAGAAACTGGGGAACGCTATTGCAGCCGCTATCCGCCGCGCAAGGGAAGAAGCCATTAAAGAGGCCAAGGCCAACGCCAGCACTGCCGCAGCCAATGCTCCGGCAAAGACTGGAAATGCTGCCGCTCCAGGCAACGTGACAGTGTCTAAGCCCGCCGTTACGAAACCTGCGGCCGGAGCGACGCTTTTCAATACCGCTGAGGATGTGGCGCTCTCAGGCAATTTTGAAAAGAACCGGGGTCATCTGCCCTGGCCCGTTCGTTCCGGAACCGTCGCCATGCGTTTTGGGCCGCAGCAATACTTAAAAGGGATCGTCCACAATAATCAGGGCATTACCATAGAAACCCCGGCAGGCACCAGCGTTACGGCTGTATTCAAGGGCGAGGTTCAAAGTGTATTCAATGTAGGCGACGTCAGCGCCGTTATGATCCGTCACGGAAGATACTTCACTACGTACAGCAATTTAGCTACCGTTTCTGTTTCGAAAGGGCAGGAGGTTGGCACCGGGCAACTGCTCGGCAAAGTTGCCGACATCGGCCAGCTCGAATTCGTGCTTTCCGATGAAAAAGATAATCTGTTTGATCCGGAGAAATGGTTGAGTAGGTAATTTGGAAATGTGATAATGTGAATATGTGGAGATGTGATAATTAATGTGAAAATATGTAAATGTGGAGATGTGGAAATTAGAAAGGCAGTGTCTTAATACTTTATCATCTTCACATTTTCATATCTCCACATTTACACATCAATCTTCACATCTTCATATTTTCCCCTCGCCGGTTGATTAAGGAACCGATTATACAGTCGCTCATACTTCGGTACGATCTCGTGTATGTCGAACCGCTTTGCATTTTCCATCGCGTTTTGCTTGAATTCCTGAAGCATCGATTCATCGGAGAGAATGGCAATAGCGTCCCGGCTCATGGAAGCAACATCGCCTATCGCGCTCATGAAGCCTGTCTTCCCGTTGATATTGATCTCGGGCAACCCGCCTGCATCGGTGGAGATCACGGGAACCCCGGCAGCCATCGCCTCTAGTGCCGCGAGGCCAAAGCTCTCATATTCGGAAGGAAGAAGGAAGAGATCGGAGACAGCCAGTATCTCTTCGATCTGCTCCTGCTTGCCGACAAAACGGATATCGTCGCAGAGGTTCAGCTCGCGACAAAGATTTTCAGTCGCCGGACGCTCCGGCCCGTCGCCCACGAAGAGAAGCCTGGAAGGGATCTTCCGGTTCACTTCAGCAAAAATGCGGACGACATCCAGCACCCTTTTTATCTTTCGGAAGTTGGAAGCGTGAACTAAAATGCGCTCTCCGTTCGGCGCGATCACTTTCCGGAATGCATCGATGGGTTTTTTCTGGAACCGGTTCACGTCCACAAAATTGTGGATCACTTCTATCTCTTTCCTGATATCAAAAGTCTCGTAGGTCTCATCCCTTAAATTCCGTGACACGGCCGTGATCGCATCGCTTTCATTGATGGAGAAAGCCACCACCGGCGCTAAGGTTTTATCGCGGCCTACCAGGGTAATATCGGTACCGTGCAGCGTAGTGATCACCGGGATCTGCTTGCCATGCGTGGCCACAATCCGCTTGGCCATGTAGGCCGCGGAAGCATGCGGAATGGCATAATGAACATGCAGCAGGTCGAGCTGATGATTGTCGATCACATCGACCATCGTGCTTGACAACGCTGTTTCATACGGCGGGTATTCAAACAGCGGGTAAGTGGCTACCCGTACTTCATGATAAAAAATATTGGCGTTGAACTCGATCAGCCGCACCGGCTGCTGATACGTGATGAAATGCACCTGATGCCCCTTGTCCGCCAGGGCCTTGCCCAGCTCGGTCGCCAGTACGCCACTGCCTCCAAAGGTTGGATAACAAACGATCCCGATGCGCATGGGAATAAATTTAATAAGCTAAGGTAAACAGAATTTTACGGGCCGGCGAAGGAAGCCGGTAATCCCTATCTTAGCAGAAATTAACATTCATGCGCAGGGTATTGTTCGGCATAGGCCTGTATTTTTTCTGCATTAACGGCTATGGCCAGTCCGATTCCGCGTTCATCGCAAAGATCGCTTCGGAAGTGTTTCGTCACAGCACCGCCTATT
Source organism: Puia sp. (assembly GCA_035548895.1). Classification (GTDB taxonomy): domain Bacteria; phylum Bacteroidota; class Bacteroidia; order Chitinophagales; family Chitinophagaceae; genus Puia. The sequence continues at coordinate 3,081 of DASZRP010000230.1, forward strand.
CCAATCTTCACGAGCTCACCAAATCCATCGGCCCGCGCCTGTCCGGTTCACCGCAGACCTATGCTGCCGAACAATGGGGCATAAAAACATTGCGTGCCGCCGGTGCGGACACGGTCTATCTCCAGTCCTGCATGATTCCGCACTGGGTCAGGGGAAAGAAAGAACAGGTTACCCTGATACAGGGACAAAAAAAGATTCCCCTTCAGGCCATCGCGCTCGGCAATTCCGTTGGAACATCTAAAGAAGGAATCAAAGCGCCCGTTATCCTTATTCATAATTTCGACGAACTCGAACAGCGAAAAGACGAGATACGTGGGAAGATCGTTTTTTATAATTATCCGATGAACCCGGATTTCGTCAACACGCTTTTCGCTTATTTCGACGCCGTTCCTTATCGGGGATACGGAGCCAGCCGGGCGGCAAAGTACGGCGCGGTGGGCATGGTCGTTCGATCTATGTCGGAGTCGGTTGACAATAACCCCCACACCGGGGCGATGCGCTACAATGATTCTTTTCCCAAAATTCCGGCACTCGCCCTCGGGCTTCGTGACGCAGACAAGCTGGCTGCCGCTATCGAAAAAAACCCATCCACTTCACTTTATCTTTTCAGCGGCGCATACCGGCTTCCCGATACCACCGGCTATAATGTGATCGCCGAATGGCGTGGAACCGAATTTCCCGATCAGTATATCACCGTTGGCGGCCACCTGGATTCCTGGGACCCTGCCGAAGGCGCGCAGGATGATGGCGCCGGCTGCGTTCATTCCATAGAAGTATTGCGGGCATTGAAAGCTGCCGGGTATAAACCGAGGCATACCATCCGGGTCGTGCTGTTCACCGATGAAGAAAACGGAGGAAGCGGCGGCAATCAGTACGCCGCCGTTGCCGCGGCAAACAACGAAAAACATATTTTCGCACTGGAAAGCGATGGTGGCGGTTTTACGCCAAGGGCTTTTACCGTTTCTGCGAATCCTGCCCAGCTTGCTACCCTTCGTTCCTGGGCTCCTTTACTCAGTCCCTATGGAATTTCCGAGATCCTGAATATGGGCGGCGGCGCAGATGTTGATCCGCTTTATGCAACCAGGCAGATCCCGGTAGGAGAACTGATACCCGATACCCAACGCTATTTCGATTATCATCATTCGGCGGGCGATGTATTTGAAGTTGTAAACAAACGGGAGCTTGAGCTGGGCGCTATTACCATGGCGGCCCTGATCTTCCTCACCGATAAATACGGTCTATAAAACATTCAGATATGAAAAAATTCTTTACCATTTTGCTGTTGATCATCATCGTCGTCGGCGCGATCTTTTTCTATTGGCGTTATTACTGGGTGTTTGGGGAAGGCGTCAAAGCGGGACAGCTGAATTACCTAATGAAAAAAGGATATGTCTTCAAGACATACGAAGGCAGGTTGATCCAGGCCGGCTTTGAAGGCGGCGCGGCTGGCTCGGTCAAATCGAACGAATTTCGTTTTTCCGTGGTGAACGAGCAGGTGGCCAATCAACTGATGACCAACAGCGGCAAAGAATTCGAACTGCACTACAAGGAATATATGGGCGCATTGCCCTGGCGGGGAACTACCGTGTATATCGTCGACAGCATTTTATCGATGAAAGACCCGCGGAACCTGACGAGCCCCTACACGCCCTGAGCGGCATTGATCAGAAAGATCGCCGGTTCCTTCGGTAAAGACAGGCCGGTATTTTTCCATTCCGCAATGGTCTTTGTCCGGATGAACTCGGATGGGCCCGTCAGACTAACCCCCACGCATAACCGCGTGTTTCCCCGGCAGGTTTTCAGCAGAGCGTCAAGCATTGCCTGGTTTCTATATGGAGTTTCGATGAACAATTGGGTGGAACCCTGTTTCTGAGAAAGAGACTCGATCTCTTTTATTTTTTTAGCCCTCGCCTCGGCATCCACCGGCAGGTACCCGTTAAACTGAAAAAGCTGTCCGTTCATGCCGCTGGCCATCAGGGCCAGCAACAAAGAGCTTGGGCCGACCAACGGTTTCACCAGGGCTCCGGCTTCATGTGCGGTAGCCACCAGTACCTGCCCCGGATCGGCAATGCCGGGGCAACCGGCTTCGCTCAGGATACCGACGATCTTTCCTGCTTTCAGGCTTTTCAGGAATTCCTGTCTCACGCTGTTCTCCGCTTTATGGATCGCAAACCAACTCAGGGTGTCGATGGGAATTTCCTTCCAGAGCCTCTTCAGAAAACGCCTCGCCGTCCTTTCATTCTCCACAAAAAACACTTCGCACTCTTTCACTGCGCGAATAATATATTCCGGAATGGTATCGATGGCTTCTTCATCGAGAAAAGTGGGGATCAGATAAACAATACCGGCTTTCATTCCTCAATATTCGGATGATAAATGCTGATCGTGGCGGCCACGACAGCATAAGAAGGAGCCAATACCCAGCCGGCGACCGGAACGAAGTGCATCAGGAAAAAGATCAGCCCGTTGCCAATGGCCAGACCCCTCCGCTTACTGATATAGGCGCTGCTCGCTGCGGGTGACAATTGATGCCGTTCGCAACTGTAGTCCAGCATGGAGAATCCATAGTAATAACACTCCACCGAAGAGGAGATCACGGGCGTCACCCAGCCGGCCAATGGAACAAAAGAGAGAATGAGAATGGAAACCGTATAGACCGTTTGCCAGAGGCAGTTCCGCAGGGCGACGAGGATGCCCCGGCGTATATCCTTGTAATAAGCCGGCGCGCTGAAGACAAATTCTTTTCCTTCAATGATGGCTTCCGTTTTTTCGCTGAGATAGGCAAAGACGGGTGAACCGATGATCAGGATCATGTATTTGAACAGCGAGAAATAAAAGAAGATCATTGTGAGGCGCACCATGATGCCGCCCATCATAAAAAGAAAGCTGAGCGCGGCGCTGTGCTGACGATGAAGCCAGCGATCGATGCCGATGATCTGGCTCAGGTAAGAAACGGCGCTATCGGCGGAAATCACGAAAAACCACATGCCCACAGCGAACAGGATCATATAGCAGATGCCCGGGATCAGGATCCACTTCCAGAGGTTGTGCTTGCCGATGAATTGGTGAGCCTTGCGGTAAGCCTGCAGGGCAATGACAATTTCTTTTAGCAATCTGATTTTTTAAAGATGTTGAATATAGCGCTAATTTACGCTTTCAGGGAAGTATATGGTCTGAACCATGAAAAAACTCGGTGAATCATTCTACCATAGAGCAGACGTTGTCAGGATTTCAAGGGAACTGTTAGGGAAAATACTGGTGACCCGTTTCGACGGTTTGCTTACCGCCGGACGTATCGTGGAAACCGAAGCCTACCGCGGCGTGGAAGACCGCGCCTCGCATGCCTTCGGCGGCAGGCGCACCGCAAGAACAGAAGTAATGTTCGGTTCACCCGGAACCGCGTATGTGTATCTCTGTTACGGCCTGCATCACCTGTTCAATGTCGTTACCAACAAACAGGGCATTCCCCATGCCATCCTGGTCCGCGCACTGGAGCCCCTGGAAGGCATCCCGGTCATGCTTAAGCGAACCGGGAAGAAGAAAGCCGATTTTACGCTCACCCGCGGACCGGGAAATCTCTCCCGCGCCATGGGGCTGAATAAGATCCATTCCGGCAATGATCTGCATTCCGACGAATTGTTCATTGCCGACGATGGTTTCCGCTATGCGAAAGAAGAAATAGTTGTCACCACACGCATTGGGGTCGACTACGCCGGTCCCGATGCAGAACTGCCATATCGCTTTATCGTAAAAGGTAATCCTTATGTCAGTGCGAGAAAGTCTTAGAACTTCGGACAAGGAATATCTCTCTTGCCATCCGAGTGCTTCTTGATATAGATCAGGGAGACTTCAATTCCACCCTGGCTTTCCGAAGCCGACTTCAGCGAAGACACATTCACATCGTAACTGAGGCCCAGGCTGAAAGGACCGAAATCAAGCCCCACATAAGGGATCACGGCATCGGTCAGGTTGCTGAACCTTGCCCAAACGCCCAGGTAAACGTTAATGGGATTGGAGTCGTCATTTCGGACTGCGGTTGACCAGGCAGCGCCGAGCATGGCGTTGGTGGCATTGGCCTGCCGGCTATACAGACCGCTGAGATGAATAAAATTGTCGTTATTCGCCGAAGATAACGGGAAGGAACCCCCGCCGTGAAAAGTGACCCGGGGATGAAGCTCATAATAAGAGTTGCCCAAAAAGGACTCTGTGGGTTTGGTGATATGATACACCGAAGCGCCGAAATAGTAATTGTTATTGCCGTCTGTTGAACCGTTGAACAGCAGGCCGGCATTCAGGTCGAAATACGTCAGGTTGACCGTGCGGTTGTCGATCGATTCTTCGCTGGGGATGGTCCAGCCGCCCTGCTGGTCCAGCTCGTCTTCAAAATTCAATTTGGTGCCGTCCAGTCTTTTATTGGCATAAGTGCCCTGGAACCCGATACCCAGCTGGTTCCAGCCGTTTTCATCCAATGCTTTTTGATAGGCTGTAGAAAAAGAAAAATAATTTGAGGTCAGGATGCTGTTGGCCGTCCGGTCGGTCATCGCCAGCACGCCAATTCCCCAGGCGTCGCCATCCGGAAGGCGGTTCCCCAGAATATTGCCGTCTATCGAAATGGTCGACGTAACAAAGGCATTGTTGATCTGCGGCCACTGGTCCCGGTAATTGCCGGCGACCCGCACAATACCATTGAACTTACCCGTGAGTGCGGGGTTCAGCGTAAGCGGTGAAACAAAAAACTGTGAGAATGCAGGGTCCTGGGCAGCAGCAGTTCGCGGCAGCAGGTATATAATGCAGATCAGGAATGGAATGATTCTTTTCATAAGCACGCTGGCCTCTTCCCGAAGGTTTGGTGATTGGGAACCGTATGTACAGGTTGACGAAAGGCCGGTTTTCGGTTGGTAATCGGAATATGGTTTAGAGGGTTAAGCGACACCAAAATAAGTAAAAAACAGGAAACCGGAAATACCCCCGGTGGCGGAAAACCCTTACATCTGCACTTTGGCCCCGAAGGCCAGGTCGCCGGCATCGCCCAGGCCCGGCACGATATACCCCTTGGCGGTCAGCTCGTCGTCGATATCGCCGCACCAGATCTTGCAGCCCGGCGCTTCGCGACGTACATATTCAATGCCCACAGTGCAGGCAATGGCCGTCACCAGGTGGATCTGGCTGGGATGGCCCTCTTCGCGTAGATACTGTATCGTTTTGACCAGGGATGAACCGGTAGCCAGCATCGGATCGGAGATGATCAATACCCGGTTCTCCAGTTCAGGACAGGAAATATAGTTAAGACTGATCTCGAACGATCCGTCGCGGTCGTGTTTCCGGTAGGCGGCGACAAAGGCGTTGTCGGCCTTGTCGAATACATTCAGGAGGCCCTGGTGAACCGGAATGCCCGCCCTGAGAATAGTGGCCAGCACGGGTTGCGATTTCAGGACCCTCGACTTTGCAATGCCCAATGGCGTCTGGGTTTCTTTTTCTTCAAAAGCCAGCTCTTTGCTGATCTCATAGCCTGCTATCTCTCCGATCCTTTCGAGGTTACGCCGGAACCGCATCCTGTCGCGCTGAATGGTTTCATCCCTTAACTCTGCCACCCAATCGCAGAGTATCGAATTCTCCCGGCTGAGATTAATCACCATATATGAAAATTAAATATCCGATATTCGAAATCCACACCAGATAAAACTAAACCAAAAGATCGAAAAAAAATATTTCCTATGCAGTATAAGGTGATTGGCCTGATGAGTGGCAGCTCGCTGGATGGATTGGATATCGTGTATGTGCATTTTGAAGAGCAGGCCGGCCGCTGGTCCTTCGATATCCGCGAATCGGCCTGCCTGCCCTATCCGCCGGAGCTGCAGGAACAGCTTGCTGCTGCGCCTGAGCTGGCTGCGCGTGACTATCTTCTGCTCCACACGGAATACGGACATTACCTGGGCAACCGTGTTCACCAGTTTATTGAAGAAAAAAAGCTCGAATACCAGGTCCAGTTGATCGCGAGCCATGGGCATACCAGTTTTCACATGCCCGAAAAGAAAATGACCGCCCAGCTTGGAGATGGCGCCGCCATTGCTGCGGTCACAAGGATTCATACTATCACCGACCTGCGGAGCGTGGATGTCGCGCTTGGGGGGCAGGGAGCGCCCGTGGTGCCGATAGGAGAAAAGCTGCTGTTTCCCGATTACGATCTTTTTCTGAATATCGGCGGCATTGCGAATATTTCCATCCGCGAGCCCAGGCCCTTAGGCTTCGATGTTTGCCCGGCGAACCGGGTCCTGAACCTCCTCGCAGCCCCGGCGGGCTATGATGAGGACGGCAAGCTGGCAGCCAGGGGGAAAGTATCCGAAGCTTTACTGGAAGCATTGAACCGGTTCGACTACTATCACCAGCCCTTCCCCAAATCGCTTGCGAACAGTTTTGGATTGGATCAGGTATTTCCAGCGATCGCTGAGGCGGGACTCACACAGGAAGACGCGTTGCGAACCTATGTGGAGCATATCGTTGTTCAGGTTGCACGTTCGACGGCAGATCTGCTCGCGCAGGCAGGAAGAAAAAATGAATCGCTGAAAATGCTGGTCACCGGAGGCGGGGCGCATAACCGGTTCCTGGTGGAGCGGTTAGCCGAAGCGCTCAGAACGCAGGGCGTCGAAATCGTTGTACCCTCGAAAGAGCTGGTCGATTATAAGGAAGCGCTGATCATTGCGCTGATGGGCGCTCTGCGCTGGCGGGATGAGGAGAATGTCTTGTCGTCTGTTACCGGCGCTTCGGGCGACAGCATCAACGGCGCCATCTGGAGCAGCCGCTGATCAAAGTCCCAATACTGATTTGAGTCGCGTATATCCGGTCTTGCTCACCGGCACGCGGGCGCCCGAGCGGAGGATCGCTAAGTGATTTTCTTTCTCATAAGGATCGATGCGCGTGATCTCGCTAACGTTCACCATATAGGAGCGGTGGGTGCGCACGAACTGATCTTTGTTCAGCACCGTTTCGAAATGCCCCATCGTTTTATTCTTCAGGAATGAACCGTCTTTCGTGTGAATTTTCACATAGTCGTCGGCTGCTTCCAGGTAGTGGATATCGTCTGTCGGAATGATGCGGATCTTGCCGGCTAATCGCACCACGACGCGCTGCTGCTCGGCCGGCGTTCTGGCTGCGGTGTCTAACAGGGGCGCGAGGTTTGCCTTTGCCGCCGCAGCCGGCTCCTGCGCCAGCAGTTTTTGCATAGCCTTGTCGAAACGCTCGCGGCTGAAAGGTTTTAAGAGATAATCGACGGCATGACTTTCAAAAGCCTTGATCGCATACTCATCGAAAGCCGTGGTGAAGATGACAGCCGGCGGCTGATCGATCAGCTCGAGCATTTCAAACCCGTTGATCTTCGGCATCTGGATGTCGAGGAAGATCAGGTCGGGTTGATATTGCTGGATGGCCTTCACGCCTTCGAATCCGTCGTTGCATTCGGCGAGGACCTGTATCTGCGGATGATGCTGGAGATATTCTTTGATCACCGATCTCGCAAGAGGTTCGTCGTCTATAATTACTGCGTTCATCGAAATATATTTAAGATGCTTTTGTTGTTCCGCTTTGCTGCGGAATTTTTATGCTGGTTGTGTAAATATGATCTGTGGCCGAGGTCGTTAACAGGTCGTTCCGTGCAAAGATCAGGTAGAGCCTCCGTTTTACGGAGTTCAAACCGAAGCCTGTTCCTGTTCTTGGCGCGGCGGTCTCCAGATCGAATGGGTTCTTCACGATAATCTGTAGGTAATCCGGTTCACAGGTAATAGACATGGAAATGGTCACTGCCTCGGTGGTATCGTAAAGCCCGAACTTGATGGCGTTCTCCATCACCGGTTGCAGCAGCATCGGCGGCAACTGCATCTGCAGGCAGCCTTCTTCTTTTTCGATCACGGTTGACAGGCGGTGACCGAAGCGCACTTTTTCTATCTCTAAATAGAGCTCGAGGGTCTGGAGCTCTTCTTCCATTTTCACCCATTGCTCTTCTTCCCGCCGCAGCGTGGACCGCAGAAAATCCGAAAGCTGGTAGATCATTTTCCTGGCCTGCTCGGGATTGGCGCCGATCAGCGCGCTGATCGAATTCAGGCTGTTGAAAAGAAAATGCGGCTGCAGTTGCTGGCGAAGCTTATACAGCTCGGCGTCGCGGCTGAGCTTTTCAGCATCTTCCTTTCGCTTGCGTATTTCCTGCTCTTCCTCGATGGTGTACCAGAGCACAGAGATGATGGTCATGCATCCGATCAGCAGAAAGGCAACGCCAAGCCGTATCCAGAAGGATTTAAAAAGAAATTGATGGTAAGCGAAGTATTGTGGGCCCGCGAACAGAAGACCCATGAGCCAGTTCACCGTGAAGGTCACCCCCAGGGCCAGGGTGACGCTCAGGAATATGACATACCATTTCCGGTCTTTATCCGGCATGTAAAACCGGAGAATATTGATCACCAGCCAGGATGAAGCTAACAGCAGGCTGTTGGTCGCCAGGCTGTCGACGGCAGCCACTGCCAATCCGAATCCATAGTTATAGATCAACAGGAGATGCAGGCCTCCCCACACGAGCCACCATCCGAAAAAACTGTTCCGGAACTTGTTAACCGTTATCGGTGATCGCATCAAGGGATTGGCTTAAATAATTTCCAGGAATTTGTGCTTGCTGTTGTTCAGAATATGAGCCGCCTTTTTGTTGGTCATTTCTATGTAGAGGTCGGCATTATCTGTTTCCTGGATACGGGAATATAGTTCTGCGCCATCGAGCAGGCCGCTCAGCCGGTACAGTTCGGCCACATTGATGAACTTCCATTGCACCAGTTTTTTCTCCTGGTTGAAAAATTGATCCTGTTCGCGTTCTCCGAGCTGAGTGGCTTTGTCGTAAGCCTCTTCCGCGTCGGTGGCTTCGATCAGCCGGAGCTGTTCGTCAAACTGGGGTGTGTGATTCCCCTGTCCGCAGATGATCCTGTACACCAGTTTGGTCAGATACCAGTTCATAGTTTTGATTTAATGATGATCGGTAGTATGGTTGGTTTAAAAATTCCTGATTTCAATACCGCCGAATACGGAACTTCCATCGAGGATCAGCACTTTGTCGGGGTTGGTCACCGCCTGTTGCTGACGTTTGTCTTCCACGCTTCCGAATACGGAAGTGGTTTGGGTACGGATCTCCCAATGGGGAGGAACGATCAGCTTGGTGCCGCCCATGATCTGGGTGATGTCCAATCGCGCCACGCCCTGGATATCGGCCTGGGTGAGGTTCAATTCGATCCCGCCCATGAACACGGTAACGTCGCCGCCCTTGAATTCTTTCGACACGATGTTCTTATGAATTCCTCCAAAAGCCGTGGTGATATCTAAGAAGTCCTCGGAGCTGTATCCCGTGCTGGATGAACCGAAGCCGGTATGTCCGTAGTCGAATCGGCGGTTTCGTCTGGCCTCCCGCATATGGTGCCTGAACATTCTGCGCTGATCGCGGAAATTGCGCCTGTCGCAGCCTCCCCAGCCGCCCCAGGGCCCTCCCCAATGAGGTCTTTTCGGGCGAAGCAGCATAAAGAGGCCTAATATGATCAGCATGATGGGCCAGAGGTAGCGGTGCAGGGACATATCGGGAATCCACTGGTCGATCAGGAAGAAGCTGCCGACCAGGATCATGATCAGCCAGCCGCCGCCGCGGAAACCGCTGGCCAGGCCGGAGAAGATGCCGATGGCGATCAGCAGGCACTGCCAGCTGATGATCCATTCGGGAACGGGAAATCCCATTTCCCGGAAAAGCAGGACGCCGCCAATGGCCAGCAGGCCGAGCGGCAGCAGGATCCGGGGGCCGGGCCGGTTATAATTTTTCTCCGGTTCGGGGTTTCCCGTATTTCCGCTCGTATCGTTCATATCGTTCATGGGGTTTAAAAATTTCAGTAAAGGTAGGCCGGATCATCACGGCCTTCAAGCGCTTATAGGCAATCCGGCAGGGAAAGGCGGTAAAGGGATGGATTTTTCCGGTGAAAACGGTTATTAGATGACAGATGATAGATGACGGATGACAGTTGACGGTAAACGGTCGGCGGATTCTAAGTAAATCAGGTTGCCCAATTGCTAACAATCTAATTCACTGAAAGCCTGTCATCTGTCATCTATCATCCGTCATTTATTCCAGCAACCTAAACTGGTCTCCATCAAAAAGCCCCAGATCGCTGAGTTTCAGATGGGGAATCACCAGCAGGGCCATAAAGGAGAGGGTCATGAAGGGGGCTTCTAACCCGCAGCCCAGTTCCTTGGCCATCGCGTCCATCGTGGTATAGGCGGCGGCTACCCGGTAACCGTCGTCGTAGCTCATGAGGCCGGCCACGGGCAGGCCAAGCACCAGCTCGGCGCCGTTTCCGCAGCAGCTGATGCCGCCCTGTTCGGCCATGATGAGGTTGACGGCCCGGGCGATCGATTCGTCTTCCACGCCCACGGCGACGATATTATGACTGTCATGCGCAACCGAAGAAGCGAGTGCGCCGCTTTTCAGTCCGAAGTTTTTGATGAAGGCGAGGGCGACGGGCGCTTTCTTATACCGGTTCACCACCGCGATCTTGAGCAGGTCCTTTTCCGGGTTCACCACCCAATAACCCTTATGCTTATGCGGTGTTTCTTTCAGCTTGCCGGTGATCAATTGTCCGTCGTAGCATTCGATAACAGGAAACGGGTAATGAGTCGTGTTTGCGGGAACAAGAAAATCTGCTGCCGACACCTGGGTTTTGTGAAACTGATTCACTGCCGTCACGCCTGCCGGCGAATCGATCTTCGTCTTCCCTTTTTCCGCCACGAGCTCTCCACGGATGTAGGTCTGCAATACTTCGAAACGCTGCAGGTCTTTCAGCACGATGAAATCGGCCGAATCTCCGGCGCGAAGCAGTCCGCAGTCCAATTGGTAGTGCTGAACCGGATTAATGCAGGCCGCCTGCAATACTTTGAACAGGTCGATATTTTTTGCCACCGCTCTTGCACAGAGCTCGTTGATATGACCTTTTACCAGGCTGTCCGGGTGCTTGTCGTCGCTGCAGAACATCATGTTCTTCCAGTGATCGTTCAGCAGCGGGACCAGGGCTTCAAAATTCCTGGCGGCGCTTCCTTCCCGGATGATGATCTTCATGCCATAGGAAAGTTTTTCCAGCGCCTCTTCGGCCGTAAAGCATTCGTGGTCGGTGCTGATGCCGGCATCGATATATTGTTTCGCTTCTGCGCCTCTCAATCCGGGGGCATGACCGTCGACGGGCTTATGATATTTCTTTGCTGAAGCGATCTTAGCCATCACTTCCGGGTCGTGATGCAGAACGCCCGGAAAATTCATCATCTCGCTGAGGTATTTGATCCCGGGCCTGGAGAGGAGTTCATCCACATCCCGGGCATTGAGTGCGGCGCCGGTGGTTTCGAACTGTGTGGCAGGGACGCAGCTTGGCGCTCCGAAGTAGAAATGAAAAGGAACCTCGTTGCCGTTCCGGATCATGAAATCAACGCCCGTCATACCGCAGACATTGGCGATCTCGTGCGGGTCGCTCACGGTGGCGACAGTGCCATGCACCACGGCCAGCCGTGCAAATTCGGAGGGCACCAGCATGGAACTTTCGATATGAACATGGGCATCGATAAAACCGGGGCAGAGGTATTGCTGCGGTGTTTTCTCGTTTTTGCCGAGCTCGGTAATAGCGGTGATCTTTTTATTCTCCACCCGGAGCTCGCAGGGGAAGATCCTTTTGTTGGGGATGTCGATGTATTGTCCTCGGATCGTTGTCATGTTTGAAGGGCCTGATCTGTCTTAGGCAGCCCGCTTACAGATTGTTGATGGCCTTTTCCATTTCTTCTATGGGAAGATCCCGGTACCGGTTCAGGTATTCCTTCACCAGGGCATGGAAAAGGGACTTATGGGGCGGCAATTTAAGCCTGACGCGCGCCTGGATCTTTCCTTCTTCCGTAAGATAAATGTATTTGGCGTAGATATTGGCGAGCCGGAGCCTTTCATTGGACTCCAGCTGTTTTTCACTCAATACCCGCCGGCTCATGTCCGGCATCTTGGAGACGACGGTCTTGTCGTAGTACTTTTTATAGATGATCTGCTTTCCGATCGTACCGGAAATATTCTGAACAAAAGGATTATTGCCCACGATAGCCATAATGTGAATATACTAAGAAACCTCGAAGAGACCTACGTGATCAGGTAAATAAACCGTAAATAAAGGGTATATCTTCCGTATTAACACAGAGGATAAACGGAAGATGAACGGAGGATAAACAGGAAAATCGAGGCTGCATTGAGGTATATGAGAGGTGGATAATAATAGATGACAGATGACAGTTGACAGATGACAATATGGTTAATGGTTGACGGTGAACGGTTTACGGGTGTTTTTTCGTCGGACAATTATTGAATCGCAACGATGGGAGCGGGGACCTGTCTCACTTCATCGGTCCCTGGACTATCAACGACCCCGAGTTGTCAGCCACTGCAGATAGGGAAGACGGATATATGTTGCCTATTTTTTACTGTAGGATTTTTGGGGGGACTTACATGACATGCGACAACAGAGAGCAATGAATACCGTGGCGAAAAATTATGGCTTCTTGTATTATGGAGTTACTGGTTGCATTATTTCACAAAAATTACTTGACAGTGTAAATAAAGAGAACAAACGTGTTTACGAAATATTGGAGCAGAGATTTGGCAAGAATTGGAAATTGGCATTTGCAAAAAAAGTAGACACGATGGAAAATTTGCAAGAACAAGTAGAAGAACTTGTAAAAAAAGAGCCGTACATTGTTGACGAGGAAAAGAAACTTGAGAAGGAAGGTGACGGCCTCGACCATTTAATAAACCCAATTACCGAACAAAATATTTTTGAGGTAAAAGCTTATGGTTGGGGACAATGGAAAGGTGAAACAGAACTTTTAGTTTATTACAAACTTACAGTTGACCTAAGAAAAAAAACAGTAACAAAAAATAGTGACATCACTGAAAAGCTATAACCGCAAGCAACATTAGGTTTGCTCCAATGGGCGATTTTCAAATATTACCACATCGCCAAGCCCTGCCGTTGTAGGCAACTTTATGACACGACCACTTCAAATAATATCAACTCTTTTCTTATTGGTATTTTCATTTCAGCTATTTGCCCAACGAAACAAAGCAACACGAGTTGACACTTCAATCTATTCACAGCAGACTGTGACAATTCAAGGGAAAAAATATTGTGGCTTCTTGACATCAGGCGGATTTCAATTGCTGGACTCAAAAAATGAAATCTATTTGAAATATTCGGGTGACTATTTCACATGGGACTTTAAGGATTTCAATAAGGATGGATATGAAGATATTTATTTAGACAAAGGTGGCAACACCCCTGAAAGATTTGACCTTTTACTTTATGTTCCGACAACTAAAACATTTAGAAAAGTAAAAGACTTTGAAAACTTTCCTGCTTCAGAAAACATAAGTCGGACAAAGTATTTTTATTCTTATCACAAAAGTGGTTGTGCTGACATGAATTGGGACAGCGACTTGTTTTATATAAAAGATTTTAAAGCGGTTAGACTTGCAAATATTTCAGGGAGGGAATGTGAGAACAGCGGAGTAAAAGATGGACTTTACATCAGTAAACTTAGTGGAGAAAAAAAACTATTATTTAAAGCATTACCCATTGACACAGTTCATAAATTCAAGAATGATAAATGGGGATTTATAGAAAAATATTGGACTGAAAATTATA
>DASZRP010000231.1:0-18020 GCA_035548895.1 Puia sp.
CCGCCCAGTTGCAGGTATCCCGGAAAACCGTACAAAACCAGATCGGCCGTGCTCTTCAAACCCTGAAAGAATCCCTTCTCCATTTGTTTGCCCTGATTTGCCTGCTGGGAAATTTTTGAAAAAAGTTTAAGGCAGCGTGGGGCTTTTCCTTGTTTTCGGGTCATAGTCTAAAGCCGGCTGAAAAGAATGGACAAACAGTATTTTATTGAGCTCCTGCGTAAGTATTCGGATGGGAAAACCACACTTGAAGAACGACGTATCGTGGAAGCTTACTATGAGCTTTTTCTTAAGGAGCCGGATGGCCTGAAGGCACTGGCTCCGGAGGAAAAAGAAGCGCTGAAAAATAGTATAAGACGGGGGATCGGAGAAGCTGCAGGGATCGAAGAAATAGCCGATCGCGCCAAAGTAAGATGGTTTGGCCCCGCCGCCCGCAGATGGACAGCGGCAGCCATTATTTCCGGCGTATTGCTGACCGGTACTTATTATTTGCTGAATAAACCGACGGGAAAACAGGTCGCTGCAGACCATGCCATTGCGGTGCAGCCTGATGAGAACAGGATTATTTTTCTGGCCGATGGCAGTTCCGTGGTGCTAAGCCAGGGCAGCAAGCTTAATTATCCCTCATCGTTCGACGGGATGGATAAGAGAGAAGTTTTTCTGGAAGGGCAGGCTTTTTTTGATATTCGCCCAAATGCAAGCAAGCAATTCATCGTGCATACCGGGCGGTTGAAAACGATCGTGCTGGGCACTTCGTTCAATATCCGCGCAATGCCGGAAGAATCGGATATTACGGTAACGGTGAAAACCGGTAAGGTCGGCGTAAGCGATGAGCAGAATAAAATGCTGGGAGTCATTACGCCCGATCAGCAGATCACCTGGCATGGGCAAACTCAGCATGTTGAATTAAACAGGATCGTTAACGACAGCTACCTGCGCTGGAAGGACCGGGATCTCTTTGTGGACAATGCTACCCTTTCTGAAGCAGCTAAACTGTTAGAGGACCGATACCATGTCCGCGTAATGATTGCCGATTCTTCGATCAGTTCGCAACGATTTACGGCCACGTTTTCGAAGGATGAAAGCTTTGAACAGGCAATGCAGAGCATTTGTGTATTCAATCAGCTCGACTACAAGTTAGACGAGCAAAAATCGACGGCGACGATATTAAATCATAGTCGTTGAACAGACAGTAACCAAAAACTGAAGATATGATGAATAATCACTGCACAACCAGGCGATATCCCTGACATATAATAAAAAAATCCTCTGAATAGGCTTCAGAGGACATGTCCTGGCCGACGGCAATCGGTTCAGACCTGTTTTAAATTTTATCCCGTTAGCCACGGTTTTACTCACTTAAAACAAGACGAAATTATGAATCTTTCACTAATTTCCGATGCAGCATTTCCATTCTTCAAATCACCACCAAAATCCGGACCCGAACTCCGAAAGCCCCATATCGGACAAATCATGCGCATTGGAATCCTGACCATCACCCTGATGATTGCCGGAGCCCAGCAGATCCTCTTGGCCACTCCGGTCAAAGCTCAACCGATTGATAAGGTAGAGATTAAGATCGGATTGAATAATGAGACCCTGGTGCAGGCCTTTCAAAAAATTGAAGCCCAAAGCCCGTTTCACTTTATGTATCGCAATGATGAAGTGAAAGATATTCGTCACCTGACGATATCGCCGGAAAGGAAAACGGTGGAGGAATTTCTCAAGCTCGTTCTTGCCGGTACCACGCTGACCTATCAGCAGGTCAATAACCAGATCCTGATCCTTCAGGCCAGGCCTTCGCGGCAGGATATTGCCGTTATTGATCCGGCAACAATGCATCCGACTGCCATCAATGTGAAGGGGAAAGTGACCAATTTAAAAGGCCTTCCGTTGGAAGGAGTGAGTGTCACCGTTAAGGAAGGAGGCGCCGGCACTTCAACAGATGGCGGCGGTAATTTTTCCATCATGGCCGAAGAGAATAGCGTCCTGGTCTTTTCGAGTGTCGGCTATACTACGCAGGAAGTACCGGTGGGAGGCAGGTCGCTGGTCAGCGTATCGATGATCCCGACCAACATGAGCATGGATCAGGTTGTGGTGATCGGTTATGGTACGCAGAAAAAGAGCGAGATCACCGGAGCCATTGCTACGGTGAGCGGAAAAGAAATTGCGAACGTAACTACCGGCAGCCTGCAGCAGGCTCTCCAGGGCCGGGTAGCCGGTCTTAATATTACGCCTACTACCGGTCAGCCGGGTGGTGCAATGGATATGTCGATCCGAGGCGTAGCTACTTTCGGAAATGCAAATCCGCTTTTCGTTATCGACGGCGTGCCTGTGCTTGGCGACGGAACGAGCCGGAATTTCAATCCCCTCGCAAGTTTGCCGCTGGAAAATATTGAATCTGTTCAAATATTAAAAGACGCTTCGGCGGCGGCAATCTATGGCGCCCGCGCGGCAAACGGCGTGATCATCGTAACGACCAACCGGGGAGGGCATTCCGGCCAGAATCATGTTGAGGTAAAGGCAACCGGCGGTTTTTCGCAGGTGTCGAAGCTGATCCCGATGATGAATTCAGCGCAGTATATCGACTACGCCACGGAAGCCTATACGAACGGTGGTGCGGCAATACCGGTATCGCTTCAGGAACCCCTGCGTTCGAAAAACCTGATGACCAACACCGACTGGCAGCGCAGCGGGTTTCATACCGGCGCAATTCAGAATTATTACGTCGGCCTTAACGGCGGTAACGATCATTCCAACTACGCCGTTTCCGGAGGTTATCTGGATCAGCAGGGAAATTTGCCGAACAGCGATTTCAAACGATATTCAGTAAATATCAATTCAGATTTCGTTCTTGGAAAAAGAAAGAACTGGCGCGTGGGAGAAACCATTGGCCTTGCACAAAGCATTTGGAGCGGAACATTTTCACCCACTTCACTGAACATGCGCCAGCTTTTGCAGCAATCTCCAACCGTGCCGGTATACAAAGCAGACGACGATGGCGGATTTGACGGACCGCGCCTGGAATACTCCCCGGTTGGAAGGCAGAATACCATTGGCATGCTGACCCTGATAGAACAGGTGCGTAAAGAAAACCGGTTGATCGGCGATGCCTATATCAATTGGGAAATTATTCCGGGCCTTTCGGATCGTTTCAGCGCTTCAGCCGACATGACTACGGGTCGCGAACTGAATTTTGTGCCGACTTACGATATGGGGCAATATGTTAATACGCTTGCCCAACTCACCGAAACGCGCGACGATCGCAATATTTATTATTTGTCCAACACGCTTACCTATCAGCATACTTTCGGCCGCTTTCATAAGCTGACTGCCCTGGCCGGGTTTACACAGCAGCAATCCTGGTCAACCGGAACAACCGTGGTAGTCAGAACGTTTCAGAGCAATGATTTAAGGACAGTGGCGGCAGGATTCGAACAACGCAGCATTACCGGGAATGAAACGGGCTGGGCGCTTCAATCGGAGATGGCGCGGGTGAGCTATTCGTTTAAAGACAAATACAATATCATGGGCGTTGTGCGCCGCGACGGTTCTTCCCGTTTCGGCAGCAACAACCGGTATGGCGTTTTCCCTTCCATTTCCGGCAACTGGATCATCAGCAAGGAAAAATTCATGGAAGACCGGGGCGCCATTTCAGACCTGAAACTCAGGGCTAGCTATGGAAAAGTGGGTAGCCAGGATATAGACGATTTTGCGCAATACGCCACCATTCAACCCAATGTCAACTACGTATTCGGTTCAGCGGAAACACTGACGCCCGGCGCTACATTCGTCAACATGGGTAACTCCAATTTGAGATGGGAAGTAACAACACAAACCGATATCGGCCTGGACCTCTCGATGTTTCAGCGCAAGCTGAGTTTTATATTGGACTACTACGTTAAAAATACCGACGGGATCCTGATCAAGCTGCCCATACCCACTACTTCCGGAATACGGAGAACAAACGGGCCGTTCGTCAATGCAGGATCGGTGCGGAACCAGGGATTTGAATTTACCGCCACTTATCAGAACAGCAGCTCGAAAAACTTCAGCTATAGCCTCTCGGCCAATATCGCCACGAATCAAAACCGGGTGATATCCCTGAATTCAAACCAACCGATCATTGCACAGCTTACGAGCGGAACAGAACAGTCCTATTCGATTACCCAGCAGGGAGGGCAGATCAGCGAGTTCTACGGATATATTATGGAAGGAATTTTTAAGGATCAGGCAGATGTGGACAAGCATGCAAAACAGGCCGGCTCCGGCCCTGGTGACGTAAAGTTCAAAGATATCAACGGCGACGGTGTGGTCAACGGTTCCGATCAGACGATTATCGGGAGCCCGTTTCCAAAGTTTACCTATGGATTTAACGCGAGCCTGCGCTATAAGAATTTCGATCTCGATCTCTTCCTCACCGGAAAGCAGGGCCAGTATCTTTACAACCTGGTTTGGGCGACCGTCAATGAAGGTAACGGCGACAACAATGCGACAACGGATCAGTTAAGACGCTGGACTCCTTCGAACACGAATACGGATATGCCCAGGGCGATATACGGAAATCCCGGCCAGAACACCAGGCCATCGACCAGGTATGTGGAGAATGCTTCTTACCTGAGAATACAGAATGTGCAATTGGGATATAATCTTCCCGCAGCTGCGCTGAACCGGCTCAAGCTCTCGCGCCTACGGATTTATATTGCCTCCGAAAACCTGTACACGTTCACCAAATACCGTGGATACAATCCGGAGATCGGAAAGCTCTCGGAGGGCAGCCAGAGTTCACTCACCCGGGGGATCGATTTTGCGATGATCCCGATACCGAGGATTTTTGAAGGCGGCTTTATTGTTGATTTCTAAATTTCAAACCGATGAAAGTGAGACAATTCAAATATACTTTGCTGACGATGCTGTTGTTGCAGCTTATCGCAGCCGGATGTAACAAGGATTTCCTGGACGTGGAACCGCCCAGTGTGCTGACGGGTACTTCATATTATCGCAATGCTACCGATGCGGAGGCTGCCGTTACCGCGGCCTACAGTTCGGTCAGAAATCTTAACACTGATAACTATGCGAAGATCACCGAGGCTCCGTTGAATGATATTGAGATCTTCAATACCCAGGGGCTGAATCTGGACGGATGGTCGCTGGATCCCAACGACGTGATACCGGACGACGTATGGCAGGGCGCCTATGAAGGTATATTCCGGGCAAACCTGGTGCTTCAGCACGTGCCGGATATCGAGATGGATGCGGCCGAACAGAGCCGTATCCTTGGCGAAGCAAAATTTTTGCGCGCATTATTTTACTGGCAGCTCTCTACCGTTTTTGGACCGGTTCCTTTGGTTACTGAAGCCGATCCGACGGACCCTTCGAAAGCGCAGGTGCCTAACAGCACGCTGGATGCCTTAAACGCGCAAATGATTTCGGATCTTAAAGATGCCTGTAACCGGTTACCGAAACGTTCCCAATATTCAAGCGCAGATCTTGGTCGCGCCACGAAGGGCGCGGCGCAGGCGCTGCTGGGCAAGGTCTATTTATACGCCAGCGACTATACGAACGCACAGCTTTACTTAGACAGTGTGATCAACTCAGGCGAATATTCACTGGTGCCGAATTTCAGCGACCTGCTGGTGAAAGACAACAACGCCGAATCGATTTTTGAGATACAATATGCCGATCTGACGGGCCAGGGCAGTGCGCGGGTTGAAAATGATTATCCTCAGGGACAGGGAGGTTTTTCCAACCTGCTTCCGACGCAGGACCTGGTAGATGCTTTTGAAACTTCATCGGCTCCCACGGCTATTAATGGACGCGATCCGCGGCTATTCTATTCGATCTTTCGGGATGGAGACCCTTATGATGCCACTTCACCTTCCTTCAAAGCCTCCTGGACCCCGACGGGCTATGCCAAGAAAAAAGGCTCCTATCCGGTGGTGCGTACCAATAACGCGAACCTGGGAAGAAATTTTTCTATCATCAGGCTGGCCGATGTATTGCTTATGTATGCCGAAGCGGCTAACGAAAACAGCGATCCCACCGACGCGGTGGCAGCGATCAATAAAGTCCGCGACCGCGTGGGCATGCCCGATCTTCCGACAGCCGATTATCCGGCAGGGACCAAAGACGAAATTTTTGCTGCGGTCGTTCATGAGCGTGAGGTGGAACTGGCCTTCGAACATATTCGGCTCCCCGATCTTCAACGCTGGGGGCTGGCGGCCCAGGTGCTCGGACCTTCCGGGTACGTTTCACCCAAGAACCGGTACTTCCCGATACCTCAGCAGGAAATCAACAACAATCCACAGTTGACCCAGAACACGGGTTATTAAAACTTCAACAGATGAAACGCAGAGAACTCATCAAGAACCTCAGCATACTGCCGATTGCAGGAAGTGTTGCCGGTTCCGGACTTGCCCGGTTATCGCCGGGTCAGGAAAATATGGTGACGAACCATCCGCCTTCAAAGAGTATGTATGAAACGCTGGGCGTGCGCCCGATCATTAATGGCCGGGGCACCATTACCATTATCGGAGGAAGCAGGATCCTGCCTGAAGTAGAGGCGGCCATGCGCGAAGCCACGCAGGATTATGTTATGCTCGATGAGCTGATGGACGGAGTGGGAAAAAGGCTGGGGGAGCTGACCGGAGCTGAATGGGGCGTGGTCACGACCGGGGCAACCGGGGCGTTGATCATTGGAACGCTTGGCGTAATTACTGGCGGAAACCCGGATAAGCTTTGGCAGATTCCCGATATGAAGGGATTAAAAAACGAAGTGATCATTCCGGACTATTCCTGGACCGCTTATGAATCCGCCGTGCGTGGTATCGGCGTAAAAATGGTGACGGTCAAAAACAAGGAAGAGCTGATCTCGGCGCTCGGACCCCAAACGGCCATGGTGCTCGTGCTTGCCGGTCAGCGTTCAATGGCAGGACCGCTTTCGTTAAAAGAGATTTCGGATATCGTGAAGCCGATGAAAGTTCCCGTTATGGTGGATGCTGCTGCGGAGGGGCTTCCGGTACCCAACCCCCATATTCAGGCAGGGGCGGATCTGGTGTGCTATAGTGGTGGAAAAATATTGAACGGACCGCAATGCGCCGGACTGCTGATCGGCAGGAAAGACCTGATGCAGGCAGCCTGGGTAACCAGCGCACCTCATCATGGATTCGCAAGAGGATATAAAGTGGGAAGGGAAGAAGTGCTGGGCATGCTGGCCGCGGTGGAGATGTGGATGAAACGCGATCATGCCAAAGAAAATCAAGCATGGACCGTACAATTGAAGTACATCGACGATAAGATAAAAGGGATTCCCGGGGTAACGACTTCTCTTCATCAGCCAACGGCAGGCCAGCTTTCAAATCCGAGCCCCGGCCTTCGGGTAAGCTGGGATATGAAGCAAATTCCGTTAACCGGAGATGATATTGAGCAGTTATTGTGGAATGGTAATCCCCGGGTAGCCGTGGGCGGCGCCGGCAGCTTCCTGCCCTTTCCTCCGAATATGAATCCAACTATCCATATCAATACATCACAGTTGAGACCCGGTGAAGAAAAAATCATCGCGGAACAGGTATATAAAGTACTTTCGAATCCTCCGAAACTGGATAAGCCCAGCGGCGCAGCTGCTTTTGATGTCGGTGGGCAATGGGATATGGAATTGAAATTCGTGGCGGAGACGGCTACACAGACCCTGGTGCTGGACCAGCAGGGAAATCATCTGAACGGGACGCATTTCGGCAGCTACGCCACGCGCGACCTGGAAGGTGAGATCTATGGCAATAAGATCATGTTCCGCAGCGCATATACCTTAAACGGGGTGAGACTGGATTTTGAATTCCGGGGCGAAGTATCATCGAACGATGCCATGGGCGGTACGCTTAGCCTTAGCGAATATAGAACAGCATCCTGGACGGCGAAACGTCATCAATACAAGGTGCACGGCGCGCGGTAAATAGCATGATAATATCTTTTGATGAACTGGATACAATCCGCAGACCCGCTGCATCATCCTTTTTTGTCTGCCCTGGTCGCCGCATTGCCGGTACTGCTGATCTTCTGGGCGCTTGTCGTGAAAAAGCTGAAGGGACACCAGGCCAGTCTGCTGGCAGCCTTGTTTGCTTTTGTCATTGCCATTGCGATATATCGCATGCCGGTTCACCTGGCCGCCATGTCGTTCATTCATGGGGCGCTCTATGGATTGTTTCCGATCAGCTGGATCGTGCTGTCCATTTTATTTCTGTTCAACCTCACCGTTGCCAGCGGGCAGTTTGAGATCATTAAGCATTCGATGGCGTCAATAACCGGAGACCGGCGCCTGCAGGTATTGTTAGTGGCGTTTTCCTTCGGCGCCTTCCTCGAAGGCACGGCAGGCTTTGGCGCCCCGGTGGCCATCAGTGCGGCTATGCTCACGGGACTTGGCTTTGATCCGCTTTATGCAGCGGGGCTCTGTTTGATTGCCAATACCACACCGGTGGCGTTTGGTTCTATCGGCATTCCGATCACGGTGGCTTCCCAGGTTTCGGGTATCCCGGAATTTGTCTTGTCGCAGATGATTGGCCGGACATTACCGATCCTTTCTTTTATGCTGCCGTTTTATTTGATCACGCTGATGTGCGGTTTTAAGAAAGCCTTCGGGATCTGGCCGGCCATGTTCGTATCGGGATTTTCTTTTGCCCTGCTGCAATGGTTTTGCTCGAACTATATCGGCCCTTTTCTTCCCGATATTATTGCGGGAGGGGGTTCCATTCTCTGCCTGGTGATCTTTCTCCGGTCCTGGCAGCCAAAACAAATCTGGCATCTTCAGGATGACCAGAAGCAGGCGATTGCGCCGGAGTACTCCCGGCTGCAAGTTTTTCGGGCCTGGTCGCCTTTCCTTATCCTTACCATCTTAATTGTCTGCTGGGGAATCAAACCGGTTTCTGCAGAGCTCAACAGGCTGGGCACCTGGCAGATCAATATGCCCTGGATACATCAGGCAATCACCGACACGAGGGGGAATGCAATTCCCCATATTTTCAGGCTGAACACGCTTTCTGCCGCCGGCACGGCCATCTTTATTTCCGCGCTGATCAGCATTCTTTTAACCGGCACAACGATCAGCAACGCATCCCGGATCTTTCTGTCGACCCTCCGCCAGCTGAAAAAACCTTTTCTAACGGTGTCGGCTATCCTGGGATTCGCTTACCTCGTCAACGATTCCGGCATGTCGGTATCCATGGCGAACGCGCTCGCAGCAACCGGCATACTTTATCCTTTTTTTGCGCCGGTGCTTGGCTGGCTGGGTGTTTTCATTACGGGCTCGGATACTTCTTCCAATGCCTTGTTCAGCACTTTACAGCATGCCACCGCCACAGCGGTCGGCGTGGATCCGGTGGTAACTGTTGCGGCTAATTCGACCGGCGGAGTAGTGGGCAAAATGATCTCGCCGCAATCGATCGCGGTGGGCGCTGCGGCGGCCGGGCTGGTGGGCAAAGAGGCTAATCTTTTCCGGTTCACGGTAAAGCATAGTTTTATTCTGCTGGCGTTTATCTGCGTCCTCACCCTGGCCCAGGCTTATTGGATCAAATGGATCGTTCCGGTTTATCATCCGGCTCATCCGACCGTGACGCGTATTAAATAACCATAAATAGTTAAAACATGAAATCAGCAAGAAGGTCTGCATTAAAGAAACTGGCAGCTGCCCTTGGAGGAACTATCGGCCTGGGCCTGTTCGCGAAATCGAATGCCGGCACGGAAAAGCCGATGGCTGCCGGAACCAAAGAGGCAAAAGATATTACGACATTTCAGGAAGTGCCGCTGTTCTCCGGATCAACCAGGCATGGCGATCTGGTTTATATCGCCGGAAAGGGCGCTCATGTTGAGCCCTTCGAGATCAAAGCGCATACGGAGATCGTGTTGAAAGAGTTAGAGAATGCCCTGATCAAGGCCGGTTCTTCAATGGAGAAAGTACTTAAAGTAACCGTGTTTCTAAACGACATTGCCGACTACCAGGCTATGAACGAGGTGTACAAAGGCCGGTTCGGAGAACATCCTCCCGTGCGAACAACCGTCGCGGTAGCAAAAGGTGGCGTTCCTGGTAACTCCCTGGTCGAAATGGACGCTATTGCCTACGTCTGAATATTCCGCATTCAATCATCCAATGCGAACGCGATAACCGACCCGGACGGGGTTTGCTTGTTTCCGGCGACGGCGACAGCAATATATTGTTTGCCCTTGCACCGGAAGGAACAGGGGATCGATGTACCGATGCCGGGAAGTGTGTAAGTCCACAATAATTTGCCGGTCGTTTTGCTAAACGCGCGGAAAGACCGGTCTCTCGAACCGGTGATGAATACCAGGCCTCCGCGGGTTACCATGGGCCCGGGTGAACCGGTCGATCCCGTTTCAGGCGCTCCCGGTTTGCGTAATTCGGGAAGATCGCCAACGGGCACCTGCCATTTATATTCCCCGGTGCTCAGGTCGATGGCATGCAGCTGGCCCCAGGGCGGCTTAATTGCCGGATTGCCGTCCGGATCGTGCCACACTCCATAGGCCGACACATTGATATAACGGGTTACCGTATCTTTTTTTTGCGCAGCGTTCTTCGATTCCGCGTTGGAAGAATGATTGGCTTCAATTTCCGAAATATCGCCTTTGCGGATGGCCAGGCGCTGATCATACTTATCGAACAGGAACGCGATAATGGCCTTTTCTTTCCCTTTCAGCGCTTCGGCGAAAGACGGCATCTTTCCTCCGCCCTCTCTTATTTTCTGAATGGCTTCATCCTCGGTCATTCTTTTTTTCAGGTCGACCAGGGAGGGAAACTGCGGCTCATCGCCATAACGGTCTGCCTTATGACAGGAAGCGCAATAAATCTTGTAGACCTGCCTGCCCTCCTCGAATCCGGAGATCCCCGTTTCTATATTCGTTGCATCCAGTTTTTTAAGGACATTGATCTCCGGCGATTCGTTTGACTTCAAATACAAAATACCGCTTTCGGGATCGTAGGCAGCGCCTCCCCATTCCGATCCGCCGATGGTTCCGGGAAAATTCAGACTGCCCTTCACTGAAGGCGGCGTGAATAGTCCTTCGTACCGAAGCCTCCTGAAAATGGCAAGCAGCGAATCGTGGCCGGCAGGTGAAAAATCGCTCAGGTCCTCTTCGCTCATCCGTTGCCGTGAATAGGGCGCGGGCTTTGTCGGGAACGGCTGCGTGGGCCAGGCCTGCTCGCCCGGTACATCGGAAGCGGGGACAGGCTTTTCCTCGATCGGAAAGATCGGTTCGCCCGTTTCCCGGTTCAGCAGATATAAGAATCCGACCTTGGAAGTCTGCGCAACGGCATCGACCGGCTTACCATCTTTTATTACAGTAACCATGTTGGGCGGGGCGGGGAGATCATAATCCCAGAGATCATGATGAACCGTTTGAAAATGCCAGATATGCTTTCCGGTCCGTGCGTCGAGCGCAACGACGCAGTTCCCGAAAAGGTTTTCTCCCAAACGGTCTGCTCCGTAGAAATCATAGCTGGGTGAACCGGTAGCCAGAAAAACCATTCCTCTTTTTTCATCCAGGCTCATGCCGCCCCAGTCATTGGCGCCGCCTGCATATTTCCAGGCATCCTTCGGCCAGGTTTCATATCCGATCTCCCCGGGCTTTGGAATGGTGTGGAAGGTCCATGCCAGTCTTCCCGTTTCCACATCGTAAGCGCGAATATATCCGGGTTGGGCGCCATAGAGCTCCGATACCTCGTTTCCAATGATCAGCAGGTTTTCAAAGATGATCCCGGGAGAAGTCGGCTTAATGGAAATGAGCTTGGGATCGTCGCGCATGCCGATATTCATGCTTACTTTTCCGCTATCGCCGAACGACAAAATGGGTTTTCCGGTTTTGGCTTCGATCGCAAAGAGATGATCGCCGGCCGTAAAGAGAATTCTTTTGTCGGACCCTTTTTCCCAATAGGTAACGCCGCGGCAGGTGCCGCCGCCGCGGGCTCCGTTGAACGGATCGAAAGCCCATACCTGTTTACCCGTCGCGGCATCGACAGCATAAATACGATGACGCGCCGAGGCGGTGTACATGATCCCGTCTATGATGATCGGATTGGATTCGCTTGCCCCAAACCGCGCTCCTTCTGTTGCATCGTTGGGATTGAAAGTCCACACTGGTTTGAGCCTCGCAATATTCGTCGTGTCGATATCAGCATAAGGCGAATAGCTGGTGCTGGCGGCGTCGGCTTTATAAGCCGACCAGCCGCGATCGGGCTGATGGCAACTGAACAAAAGAAGCAGCAGTATCGGAAAAAGAAATCGGGTGAGGTTGCTGATTCCTGCATTGAAAACGCGCGGGGCAGGCCGATGCATGGGCAAAAGGGTGTGCTTTGTTAAAAATGAATTTCATGCCCGAAAAGCCAGTGCAAAACGGGACAATAAAATAGCACTTCTTTTTATTCCATCCAAAAAATGCAACGCGGTTGCTGTGCAAAGCGCATGGCCTTTGAAGCCCGGTTATGGTGTTGGAGCAGGCGAGGATTTAAATCCGAAGAGATAGTACAGCCCGATTTGAAAGACATTATTTTTTGCCTGGCCGTCATAATTTTCTTCAAAGAAATTGGTAAGACCCATATTATACCGGGCGTCGATGCCAAGGTCGATTGCTTTCAGCTGATAGCCGCATCCAAAGGCCCAGGCATAATCGGCCGATCTGTAATTGGGCTTCTCATTCTCGGTATAGTTGTCGAATTTTAAATTAGCCTTGGTCAGGAAGCCCATCTGAGGGCCTGTTTCTACAAAGATCCCGGTGGGATGCGTGTACTTGAAGAGCACCGGAATGTTGTAATAGGTAGTATTCAGCGTTGCGGCTACGGTAAGGTCGGAAGTTTCTGCGCCCTGTGCAGAATACACCAGTTCAGGTTGCAGGCTGAAATGACCAAAGAGCGGAAAGGAAGCCAATATGCCCGCATTTACGCCCGCCAGCGTACTGGTGCTGCCATAGGTATTACCGGTAATGGAGGAAATATTTACGCCGCCTTTTATTCCAAGTTTCACCTGTGCCTGAGCGATAGTCAAAAGGAATACGGATGATGAAAGGAAGAGCAATTTTTTCATAGCTTTCTGATCTACGGAATTAGTGATTAACAAGGGAATGCGCAAGATCATAAAAACCGGCCTGTTTCACGAATGAAACGGCAGGTGATTGGTTATTCACCTGTTAAAAACGGGATGAACATTGCCGTCCTGCTAATAGATTGAGTGCTGAACCGTCGTTAAAGGCTTTTGATATAGTCGGCGCTTGCGGTCATCGTACCCAGGTCCATTTCGACGAAGAAGTTTTTTACGCCGCCTGTTTTTGCGGCGGCAAAAAATGTTTTCCAGTCGATAATGCCCTGTCCGATGGGTACCTGTTTTTTATCTGCCGTCCAGTCGGAAAGGTGGGCAGAGATAAACCTTCCGGGATATTTATTGAAATAATCTGCCGCTTTGAATCCCAGGTTGATGACTTCAGTCTGGAATTGCATTTTAACGAGCGAGGGATCGAAGTGACTCATGAGCGCATCGTAGATGAGCTGCCCGTCAAGCAGTTTAAATTCCATGTCATGATTGTGGAATCCTGTTTCCATTCCCGCCCGGGCGATTTTTTCCGCGATCTTGTTGAGCTTGTCGACCGAATCAAGATAGTCTTTCAGGGTCGCCGTTTGGGCAAGCCAGAAACTGGAGCAGATCATTTGACTAAGGCCCAGGTCCTTCGCGAAAGCGATACGATCGTCGAGCTTGTCCGTTAGCTCACCGAAAGTGAAGTGACAGCTTGGGCAATGCAGGCCGGCATCTTCGATTATTTTTTTCATTTCAGCGCCTTTCAGGCTGGTCAGCGGACCAAAGCCTGAGCTGACGTACCCGGCAGGGGAGCACATTTCCACCTGCTGGTAACCCAGGCCTGCCATCATGCGCAGCGTGGCGGAGAAATCCTTCCCGATCAAATCGCGCACGGAAAAGCTTTGAAACCCGATGGGATGATCGATGAACCGGCTGGTTCCTTCAGCTTTTAGCAGAGAAGGCATTTGAGCCGTAGCGAACACGGCGCTTGCGCCGAAAGCGGTCCGGCGGATAAATTTTCTCCTGTTCAGATAGTTCATGGCACAATCTTTTTAAGTACTCTTTTCAAAATTTGGCAGGGTCCCATCCGTTCCGGTAACTGCGGGAAAGGTATTTGTTTGCGGCCGCAGAATTGGTGATCTGCTGCGTAGCCGGATCGTATTTTAATAAATGTCCTGCTCGCAGAGCGACTGCATATAAATTGATCGATTCCGTGAGGTGATCGGCTTCCGGGAAGCTTCCCGGGTATTGCTTCCCGCTCCTGCAGGCGTCGGCAAATAATTGAAGCGCCTTACGGATTCGTTCGTCCGGATCCTCCCGGCCTGTTTTTCCCGTTGTTGCAGGCGGCTGATTCTTTTTGTTCAGCAGTTCCGGATTATCTACATAGAAACCGCAGAGTATCTTGCCCCGGTCGCCGACAAACATCATTCCTTCTTCAGGCAGTTGTCTCCCCGCTGAAGCGAGTTCATCGGGAAGCGTGGGCTTCATGCCGCCATCGTACCAGCAGAGATCGATGGCTCCGCGCGATGCCACAGCAGGATATTTAAAGCGGACCGTGCTGGCCAAAGGAAATGAAAAATCGTTCTGAACCCGGTAGGGCACGCTGTCGTGATAAGCGCAGAAATGATTCAGGTTGGGCTCGATGATCTCGGGCGCTCCGAGCTGCAGGGCATTGAAAACGGTCCACAGACTGTAATGACCCATGTCGGCCATACAGCCTCCGCCGAAATCGTACCAGCCCCGAAAGGTCATATTGGTATATTCCGGGTGATAGGTCCGGTCTGCCTCGGGGCCAAGCCAGAGACTCCAGTCCAAACCCTCGGGCACGGGCGGCGTATCGGTTGGCATAATGGGGTATTGCGGCCATACGGGACGGTTAGTCCAGTTATGCACTTCCCTTAAGGTCCCGATCTCTCCGGCATTGATCAATTGCATCACCGGATCCATAGAACCATTCGAATCCCAGGGCACGAGGTGCGTGATCCGGTCGGATCGTTTCGCCTGGTCGATCACCATTTTTCCCTCAAGCAACCGGTTGGAAATGGGCTTGTGCATCAGCACATGTTTTTTCTTTTTCAACGCAGCGATCGCGATCACCCCATGGAGGTGGTCCGGCGTCATGATCTTGACGGCATCAAGGTCTTTTTCTTTATCGAGCAGCTCGCGGAAATCGGCGTAGGCCCGGCAGCCGTTCATTTTCTGGTTTGGCAGATTGTTCGCATAATAGGTATCCACAATCGACTTGCCATTTTCCCTGCCCCCGGGAATGGTATTGTCTCCACCCGGGTTCCAATCAGATTTTTTGATCGTTGTCCGGATCTCATTCTTCAATCCGTCTTTCGACCAGTCCTTATATCCCACAGCGTCGCGGTTGGGATCGCAAACGGCAACCACCTGTATCCCGGGAATGGTCAGCATGGGCAGCAACTCACGCGTGCCCTGCGTGCCCGTGCCGATATAGGCCAGCGTGATCTTATCGCTGGGCGCAATAAAATGCTTCCCGCCAAGCACATGGCGCGGGACAATTGTAAATGCAGCCGCTCCGGCGGATATTACTTCGACAAATTTTCTGCGGGGCATGGAAGGCTTTGCGGTTGTTTCATCGGGCTTTTGATTCGTTGCTGATTCGGAAGGAATTGGGTGTTGCATGGGCGGTCGTTTATTAAGAAAATAAAATTTACCAATAATAATGCTTCCGGCAAAATTAAATGGGGCCACGGCGGGTTATCTTTGCCGGCAGTCTTTTTTTATGGCTATAAGGATCGGAGAATATAATCGGTTGAAAGTGATCAAGGAAAAACCTATGGGCGTTTTTCTGGACGACGGGGAAGCAGGGCTGTTATTGCCCCGGCGCTTTGTTCCGGCCAATACTAAAATAGGCGACGAACTGAATGTATTTGTTTATCACGACGGCGAGGGAAGGCCCATTGCCACAACGCAGAAACCGTTGGGTGTGCTGGGAGATATTGCCAAACTGAAAGCAGTCAGCGTTACGCCACAGGGCGCATTTCTGGACTGGGGATTGATGAAGGATCTATTCATACCCAAGTCGGCGATGGTCAGTTTCATCCAGCCAACGGGAGAATACCTCGTGAAAATTGTAATGGATGAACAAACGGGAAGGCTTGCGGCGACAGAGAAGCTCGATCATTATCTGTCCAATGATCATCCTGAACTCCAAATACTGCAGGAAGTTGATCTGATCGCTTACAGAAAAACAGATATTGGCTGGCTGGTGATCATCAATAATCAATATACCGGGGTGCTGCATTTCAACGAGATCTATCGTTCAGTCCAGGCAGGCGACCGGTTCACCGGTTTTATAAAAAATATTTCCCCGGATAACAAGATCGATGTGGTGGCTGGCAAGCCGGGATACCAGCGTGTGGAAGATGAATCGGAAAAAATACTTCGCCTCTTAAAGGAGCATAACGGATACCTGCCTTACTACGATAAATCATCTCCGGAAGAGATTTATTCTTTTTTCGGCATGAGCAAGAAAGCGTTTAAAATGGCGACGGGCAATCTGTATAAGCAACGCCTGATCCGGT
Source organism: Puia sp. (assembly GCA_035548895.1). Lineage (GTDB taxonomy): Bacteria > Bacteroidota > Bacteroidia > Chitinophagales > Chitinophagaceae > Puia. The sequence goes on from DASZRP010000231.1 coordinate 16,613, forward strand.
TCACCAAAAATGGTATTCAGGTGACAGGCGAATAGCGCTCAGGCGGTATAATGTTCCGCGGCCTGTTTTCTTTTCTCGATCTTTTCGTGCATGCTGTTGAAGAACCGGGTGCGTTCTTTCTCGCCGGTATCGCTGATGAGCGTGGATTTCCGAATGATATTCTGAAAGTGCTTGTAGGTGTATTCGCTAAAGGCCGTATCCTTGGTAAAAGTATAATTGATCACCGCGTGATTCACGTAAGCGACCTTGGTATCGTTCAATACAGCGCACAGGGTATTGTCGCCTAAAATAAATTCGTTGACATAGATCCTGTAAGGTGTTTTGGGACCCTGTTGTTTGCTGTGTAATGGAAATTTATAACCTGCTTCCGCCTGCTGTTCGATATGGATGATGGTTTTATCGAGCGCATCGTAAAGGGCCAAGATGTCTTTGGCAGATTTAAAAACAGCGGTCTGTTTGTAATATTCAATCTGGCGAATGGTGCTGTGAATGCTTTCGATGTTCCAGATCTCCACCGAAGGTATTTTGTTATACTCGTCGACAATTTTGTTGGAGATATTCTGCAGGGTTTCCGGAAAATCTTCAATGGAAAAGCTGCTTCTGCTGAGCTCAGGATATTGCATCAGGGTCTTCATCCAGAAAAAGACCTTGAAAGCGGCCAGATCGTGATAATGGAACTGGTGAAAAATGGGAATGTCTTTGTTCAGATAGAATAATTCCCTCCGGTCGAAGCTATTCATGAATTTCAATTGTTCCAGGACGCTCTTTAGATATTGCTCAAAATTGAAATTGGTATGATCGGCCAGTCTCGCACTGAATACGACCGACTCGCTGTTGAGATAAAAGAGCTGGTCTAAGGAGATCTTGAAATGGGCGCAGAGGTTTCTGATCTCATCGAAAGAGATCTCTTTTTCGCCCCGTATTCTCCGATAGGCGCTGTCGTTGCTGATATTCAGCAGTGCCGAAATTTCATCCACCAGGGAAATATGCTGAGGGAGGTTATTCCGGATATGGGTGAAGAATAGCTGCTGCAGCAGGTGATCTTCCATGGTTAGGGTTTTTGTAACATAGTGAATCAGGAACCGGGCAACCGGTCGTCCGTTCAGGAAGGCCTTATATAAATATACTTATAGTTTTTGCAAAAAATGCTGCGGGTATAGAAAGTGCGATACGTAAGACGTCATTTTTGAGCTTCCGCATTTTTATTTTTCTCGATGGGAGTGAAAGGGCCGTACCGGTGTTGCGTTTCCGCAAAGCTGTCAGTATAAGGTCCGAACGGGTAGTCGAATGGTTTGGAAGCGAGCAGCGGCCAGTCCTGCTTAAAAAGCCTGAACGGATGGGGTTTTGAATTGATGAAAGCGGCCAGGTCCCAGGCCTGCTCATCGGTCAGCACAGCCATCGGATATTT
>DASZRP010000232.1:0-11915 GCA_035548895.1 Puia sp.
AGGGCATGCGACAGCGCACCGGGCAGATCCCCCCGCCCCACCAGCAAGGATTCATAGTCGATGGTAAAATCCGGATAAACGCCCGTAATGGCATTCTTGATATTGTATGAAATGGCCTTGTTGTATTCCGTTACCAGTACCGCTTCGGCTTTGAAGGTTGCCTTGAAAAGGTCCATCAGGGGGTTGAGGAATTTGTTGATGAGCTTGAACCGGGCCTGCTGGCGCAGTTCACCTTCCGTAAAAGGCTTTTTCCGTTTTACCGGTGCGCTGCGCATGACCGGTATGCCCTTCCAGGTGGTGCCGACCGCGGTGCCGACTTTGCCGATAAAAGGGCCGTTAATGCCATTCAGATATTTTCCCATAGAAAAGGTTTTATGCTTACCGAATATAAGATTTTTCGTCGGTTTAACCGGCAATAATAGTATTATAATGTCTATATAACCGTTATATAACCCGGAAATTAACGGACTTGGTCCGGGTTATATGACGGTTATATGCGTGTTATTTAGAGGTTAAGATGATCGACTTTACTGCCAAATCCTTGTTGACAATAGATGACGGATGATAGTGAATGGGGAGAATGGATGACAAGGGCAGTTAACCATTAGCTGTCATCTATTCAACGGGATAGAGGGCGCTTTTACTCCGTCAGCGAAAGCAGATTCCCGTCGGGATCCTTGAACCAGGCGACTTTTGAACCGTTGGGTGATACCCACACCCCCAGATCGTCCTGCTGAAGAAAATCATATCGTTCGCAAAAAACATTTTTGCCGTTCAGTTGCTTTATTACAGCAGCAATATCCTCGACATTCCATCCCAAAACGGTGAATGGATGGGGCGTCAAATCGCGTACAATGGTAACCCTCAATAAAGTTCCGCCCGCATCGAATTCTAAAGCATAGCTATCTTCCGACAGGAATTTTAAACCAATCACATCTTTATAAAATGATCTTGCCCGATCCAGTTTTGTTGTCGGCACAAAGGCCTTGAGTTTTTTATCAGACAGCATATTGATGAAGTTTGATACAGATAAAGCTAAGCCATGATCCGCAGAAAAAATATGGAAGCCCGTTATATTCGGATTAATGAGTGCTATGATCGGCAGCTATCAGTCTTCGCAAGGCGAACACGGTTTGCCGATCCTTCTCGCGCAGGCGACCGCTACGGTCGGGCGGAAGATCGAGGATCAGAATATTATCCTGCGCTGTAGCGATTTTATACAGGTCGTACAACTGCTGCGGGGTCTTAACGACGGTATCCGTGGTATTGTAAAACCATTTCTGGCTTAAGCAAACGGTGGTTTCCCAGGGCATATAATATAGTTTACCCTTATGCGAAAATAATTTCGGATCGGGATTGGCAGGCAGGTAAGGATCGCCCATCCGGAAATCGCTGGGAAAATAACGTATCGGGTAGCCGGCTTTTTGCTGCGTGGGCAACAGAAAGGCGGAATCCGGGTCCGGATTGTCGGGTTTGCCGATGGACCAGTTCACTCCGATCTGGCATTGCGGCTCCAGGGTTTTTACCGTTTTGTAAATAACGGCAATGGGCCAGCGCTCCCTTTTTTTCTCCCAGCCGGCGTCGAGCCAGAGCTCCACGATATGCGTATAGGGCGCCGTGATCGCGATCAGCTCACGAAGCTGACCGACGATATACTGGTTATACGCTTCATCGAGCGAGGTATCTGCGAGGTCGGCGTTCTGATGGCGATCCCAGAGCGAATAGTAAAGACCCAGGCCGATGCCATATTTCTTGCAGGCCCTGGCAACGGCTTCCACCACATTAGTCTTATTCCCGGAACTACCTACGTCGTAAGTCGTGTATTTGCTGTCCCAGAGACAGAACCCATCCACGTGCTTGGTCACAAGGATCACATATTTCATGCCTGCCTCTTTCGCTGTGCTGATCCATTGATCGGCGTCGACTGTATCCGGATGATAGGAAGCCGGCGGCTTGCTGCCATCTGTCCATTCCTGGTCCCAGAAGGTGTTAATGCCAAAATGTATGAACATGCCGTATTTACGTTGTATTTGCTCCTCCTGATACTTGCCCGGCCTCGACGACGGAATAGGTTCCGTGATTCCGGGTTGTGCAATAGCACAGATGCCGGACAAAATGAAAAGGGATAAACAGCAAATGAGGCGGTTCATCGGAAACCGGTTAGGGTGATCAAAGAACCAAGCTACAGAAAATTTGAAGAAAAGAGGTCGCAGGGAAGATTGGATTCGCAGATTGATTCGTTGGACCGAGATCTATTTCGGCAGCTTAATCCTCCGGATAACATTGTTCCCGTTATCACTGACGTACAGGACATTCCCGTCACCGGTACTGGCATAGGCAATTCCTCTCGGACTGTTAAACTCTGCCTTGTCGCCGCTGCCGTCGGTATATCCGGCATTTCCGTCGCCTGCAATCGTCGTGACCACACCGTTCGGGGTCACTTCCCTGATCGTATTGTCGTTCGTGTCGGCAACATAAATATTTCCATCGCCGCCCATGCAGATCACCATGTAGCCTCCGAAGGCCGCACTTTTACCCTGCCCGTCAACATTTCCGATTTGATTGGGATTGCCGGCAATTGACCGCAGGGAGCCCTCGGACAATTCAAACACCTGGTGACTTGCCGAGAGATAAACGTTTTTATCGTTATTGTCCATCGTCATTGAACCGATAATGCCCAGGTTGGTATCGTCCACTACCGAGACCAGCACATGGTCTGAGGCCCGCACTTCGTACAGGCCTGTATAAGTGCCATAGAGGTATATATTCTGCTCATAATCTTCGCAGGCGCCGCTGACTCCCGGATCCAGGTTATAGGGATTTTCGTATTCCACGGAAGACAGTATCCCCGTGGTGGTAGCCACTTTGGCTTTGCCGCAGCCATAGTCGCCGATAAAAATAAGATTGTCATTATTTATCCAAAGATTACCCGGAAAAGTCAGCGAAGGCGCCCCGGAGCCAAAGGGATCGTCCACGCACCCCGCCGTTTTAGCCATGCCGGCAAAGTTGCCAATGGTTTGAAGAATGGGATCGATCTTTAGAATATTGTCATATTGGGTTTGCGATACGTAAAGAACGCCCTTATCGTCAACGCACATCTCTTCCAGATCGTAAAACAGACCGGTCGGGGATTTCGCATAGGTATCGACGACATACTTGGAGCTGCTGACGGACGTCCCCCCGCCATCGGGAGAGCTCTTCTTGCTACAGGACGAAAGACAGGCGGCAAATAAAGCGGCGAGACATGCCGCCAGGCGGATTGTGCTGGTCATGATCATTTCAAATTTTTGATCGTCAATTCTTTCCGGATCAGTTCTCCAGATTGAACTTCCCATCGGTGACTTTAATAAGCTCCGGGTATTTGTCGGCGACGGCGCCATAATGAGCATTCACAAGTGTTCCGGAAAAACTACCGTTCAATTTTTGCTTGTCGTAAGAAATCACATTTATGACAATATCCTTGCCGGTATACACAATGCCATCCGGATTATAGTAGTTGATAATGCAGTAGAGATCGCCGGTAGCTCTATCCGTGATCTTTGTGATCCCGCTCTTTTTGAACTCGAACTGAAATCCTTCTTTTTTGGGACTGCCGTCCAGTATTTCAATGCCGTCTTTCGTTCCCTTGGCGTCGGGATCAAGCGAGATCTCGAAGAAACTCTGCTGGACGGCAAATGTTCTCTGCCGGCCATCCAGGCTGCAGGTGATTGTACCTTTCCCGCCCAATGAAATGATCGCAGGGGCGTTTGTTTCCTGCTTCTCGCCTCCGGCATCGGCCGGGCTATCGGCGAATGAAGCGATGAGCAGGCCGGATATCAGGAGAATCAAGCCAGATAGCAGGATAGTATGCAATGACTTTTTCATCAAGGGGTATTTATGGGTTCATCATAAAATTGAACCTTCCGGGAGCCCGGAAGATAAATACCCGACGAACGCACTTTTTAAATCGTCTAATGAACAGGGATGAAGGAATGAGGAGCCGCCGCTGGCGACTGAGAGATGTCCTTTTTCCGGCGTCGCATAAATGTTGTGGAAATTAAAAGTCTGTTCGTCGATAATTAAAATAGGTTCAACGATTATCCGGCGAACAGGCGCCCCGGCATCGGCATTTTTGGGTGGCGGTGAATCACCACTCAAAAATCTACGAAAATGAAAAGAAATGTGCCGGCACGATTGGCGCTTCTGCCACTGATGCTCATGATCATTATCAATACGGCAAACGCTCAGTCTTTCCTTAAACGCGAGCTCGATAATGTGAAGAATACCCTGCAAAACCGCGGCGACAGCAAGGTTACCAGCGCTACCAATAAGACACTGGATAAGACCGACAGCCTCATGTCCGGTAATCATAGCTCAAAAAAATCTGACACCAGCGCTACGAACCGGGTACTGGGCGGCTTTGCCAAAGCTGCCAATGATAATCCCAACGATACTTCCATGAGTGACCTGGTAGCCAAAGCCCTGGGCAATATTGCCGGAGGCAATGGTGTATCGGCTGCGGACTCAGCAAAAGCAATAGAGGGTTTTAAAAAAACAGGCGAGCCGGCCGCGTCCGGATTTTACTATGAGACCACCAATACCGTCATAGCAAAAGGGAAAGCGCCAGTCTCCAATATCACCAAAAACTGGTTTACAACGGACGGGCGGGCCCGTGGCGAAATGGATCTGGCATGGTTAATGGCCGCCATGATGGGACAAAAGATAAACAGCAAGCCCGTCGTTATGATCAGCAGGGCCAGCATGCCAACTTACAGCGTCACGCTGGATGATGAGACAAAAACCTATGCCCTGAATATCATTGACACGGCGCTCATTAATAGTAATCAGGATCAGTACAAGGCTGTTGTCGTAGGCAATGAATCGGTGGGCGGTTATTCCTGCAAACATGTTAAACTCACTTCCAAAAGAGAAACCATCGACATGTGGACGAGCACCGGCGTTCCCGGCTACAGCGTATATGAAAAAATGGCGAATGCGCCTGGCCAGTCATCCACAGGCAGCATGCTGTCTGCTTTAAAGCAGGCCGGCGCTATGGGCTGCCTGGTAAAAATGTGTATCAGCAATAAGGACGTATCCGAAACCATGGAACTCACCAAGGCAATATCCATGCCTTCGATAGCAAGCAGCTTTTTTACCATACCGAAAGACTATAGCCAGTCAGGCACGAACGGCGTGATCAGCAACCTCATGAGCGCCGGGTCGGGCGGAAAATAAGCCGGGAAATCCAAAGCGGTCAATTTTGATCTATTGCCGTGACTTAAAACAGGAGAACATTTTTTCAAGACAATTCACAACCTGATTCTCCAGATCATCTTAATGCCTTTTCTTGGGAAGGCGGATGTCATGGAAAAGACGTAGCATTTCCGGCTTCCTGTGTGAATACTCAGGCGAAGTGCTTTTACCCCAGGGGGCATACACTTTTTCACTGTCGATATTTGCATTAAACAGCACGAATATGTCTTTTTTGCCCTGCACGGCATTGATATATTCGTTCTGCTTGGTTTCCGTATTGGTCTTCTTGTTCTGCACCACCAGCAAAAAAGTATCACTCTGAATATTCTGCAGCTTGAATTTAAACCGGCCCCTGGAATCCGTTTCCGTTTGGCTTTGAATGGGACTGATGATTTTAACCACCGCGTCTACCGGCACTACGGACTCTTTTTCTGTCGATACAAAACCTGATATTTCCGTGGTGGGTGTTGATTTGAACTGATTATAAAGCGTGATGGAAAAAGTAATTATGGCCGCAATGGTAGCAAAAACTACTTTGCCCCTGGTGAAAAAAGTGACTATCGAAGTTTTCAGCGGCATAACCGGGCAACTAAAATAGTAAAAAAGCCGGTTTTTACCAGTGGCAATTCCTGCTGGAATTCGCAACCCCTTTCCCTGCTGCCGCGTTTCTCTAAGAAGGCGGTATAACCGCCGACAGACTATGTACCGGGAAATCCTGACGCTGGAAACCGCTTTCAATGAAGTCCTTCCTGCACGGAAGCTGAACGCCGCGCCTGGGAAAGCCCTCCTGGAAGCAGCGGCGGCATGGTCTGAAAAGATCCGGGAATTCAGTAAACATTGCGGGCCCGCTGAACTGACGGCCGGACAGATCAGCGAAGGCAGCCGCCTGGCCCACCGTCCACTCTTTCTCTGCGGCGTGCACCGGAGCGGAACTACCCTGCTCAGGGACTTGTTAGACGGTCATCCGGCACTCACTGTTCTACCTTCGGAGGGCAGCTTTCTCACGAATTTCGCTGCGCAACTCCGCGTGATGCCCGTTGCAGAACGCGAGACTTTCCTTTTAACGAGATGGCTTCGCCGGTTAGCCAATCCTATTAATCAGCCACCCTACTGGTCGCTCGGGAAAAGTACCGCTACCAGTTCCCCCTATCTGGATTTTGCCCGGACCTTCAGCGCCTGGCACCGGTTCGCCGAACAACATTTCTCCGCTATTCCCATCTGGCCGCACCTGGCCCTCGTGCTGGCTTATGCCACCTGTAGCAGAAAACCGGACGGAGGACTGACCGCCAGTTACTGGGTCGACAAAACCCCGACGATGGAAAAATATACCGCGCCGCTTTGGCGGCAGTTGCCTGCAGCGAAGTTTATCCAGATGGTCAGGTCGCCGCAAGCTGTGCTCCTGTCGCGCAAGCGCATGGAGCCGGGTCTCCATCTGAAAACCTGCCTGCGGGATATGAAGCTTTCTTACCAGGCAGCCATCAAACAGCCGGTTCAGCATAAAGACGGGTACTTAGTTGTTCACTATGAATCGCTGTGCAGCAATCCTATTTCGGAGATGGCACGCATAACCCGGTTCCTGGGCATCGACCCGCATCCTTCGCTGCTGATACCAACTGTTGCCGGTGAACCGGCCCATACCAACAGCTCGTTCAGCGTCGATCTTCCAGCAGGGACCATTCTGGATATACCGAGGAGCCCGGTGACTGGTTTGTCGCCACGGGAGCAAGAGGTTCTGTCCGCTTTTCTTTCCGGTCCTGCCACAGCGCTGGGTTATCCGCTGCGTCCTTTGGAAAGAACCGGAGCGCTCTTTACAAGGTTGAGGTTTGAACTGGAGCAGCGATTATTCAATAAAATATCAGCCACCCTGAAGCCGCCGGGAAACGGACGAATAGATGAACCCGGATCGGTTCAACATAATCCTTTGTAGTATGATCATTCAGTTTTGCGGTCTTTCAGGCAGTGGAAAAACAACTTTGGCGAGACAGGTCCAGGATCTGTTGAAAGCACATCATATTGGCATGACCGTTATTGACGGTGATGAATACCGGAAAACACTTTGCGCCGGTCTCGGCCTTTCGAAAGCAGACCGGAACACCAATATCCGCCTCCTTGCCGCGGAAGCAGCGAGGCTGATAAGCAGTACGCATCCCATCAGCCTGATCGCTGCAATCAATCCTTATGAGGACCTGCGCCGGGAAATCGTCGGGAACTATCCGCAGGTAAAAACTGTTTTTATTGACTGCTCCCTGGAAGTGCTGATGAACCGGGATACAAAAGGGCTGTACCGCAAAGCCATGCTGCCGGATGATCATCCTGACAAAATCGCTAACCTGACTGGTATCAACGATCCCTTTGAAAGGCCCGTCGATCCTGACCTGATCATCCATACGGATAAGCAATCCGTCGAGGATGCTTCGAAGGAACTGATGGAATTTATTTTATCGCATCTTGCGGATTGGCAAGAGAGCAAACTCCGGTTCTCACAAGACTAAAGACTTGCTGCAAGCGGAGGAATTGATGGATTGAACCGTTAAAGGTCCGGCAGGGCATTCAGCAAAGCCATCACTGCCCAGTTCGTTCCTGCCGCAGAGATAAACTGGTTTTCATCATAAGGCGGGAAGTCGCTGTTTACGAAAGGCTGAATGGGGAAAGACCGCGTGGCAACAAACCAGGAGCCGTCCGCCTCCTGCGTTTTCAACAGATATTCCAACCCCTTCTGGTAAACGGCCCCTGCTGTTTTTTCCACGCCGCTCTCATATAAAGCATAGAGCGCCTGCCCGGTGGCATAAGCATCGCTTTTCAGGGTAGGCAATTGCGACCAGCCGCCATCTGCATTTTGCATTGCTTTTATTTTTCCGCCAATTTCATTTTTATGCGCCTCGCTGCTGCCACACCAGTGAAGGCCAAGCAACTGAAAGCAGAGCTCCTGCTGCTGACCGGTCTGCTGGCTTTCCAGCCATGTCCTCGTTCCGGCAACCAGCTGATTCACTTTATCCTGCTTCGCAGCGGACGCATATAACTGGATAGACCGTATCGCCAGCGCGGTTAAATGAATATCGCCGGTTTCCATGGGATCTCTGCCCGACTCCGCCAGGAAAGACCCATCGGCCTTTACCTGGCTCATCAGGTAGTCTACGGCTATATCGGTAATGAAATTAGGCTTGTATTTCTCCGCGGCCAGTCCGACCAAAAGATAGGGCTCGCCAAAATTCACGCCGGCAAGGAACTGGTTAGTGAGGTTGGGGTTACAGACAGCCACCAGATCTCTTTCCATGGCAGCAATATTGGCCCCCGAAAGCGAATCGATCACCGGGATGCCTTTTCGCTGCGCTATTTCCGTAGCCATCGAAGTGAGGGTATTATGATGGCAGGACGCGCATTTCGTCCGGGTATTATTGATAAATATATAGCCGCTTTTTTGCAGGAGCAATAAGGCTTTCGAGGCGGACTGTTTTATTTCGGCGCTGCCGGCCGGGCCTGGTTTATACTTCCAGCTTCCGAGCAGGTTCAGCAAAGCAACACTGCCAGCAATAACCAGCAGCGTTGAAAAAGTTTTCCGCTTCATGTTTATCTGTTTTTATTGCGATTGCCTGCCTTTATATTTCTCCAATAAGGTTACAGAGGCTGTATTGCCTTTTTGCTTTGCGTAATACAGTGCATCGGTACCGTCGCTTGCTTTTTCCGTAACCACTGCGCCATGTTCGATCAATGCGCTGGTCATTTCAGGATCATCCGTTTCTGATTGTTCCAGCAACATCAATGGTGTAAGGCCGTGCTTATTTTTGGCATTTACTTCGGCGCCATGCGTTAATAAATACATCAGCGCGGGTTTATCGTGCAACAAGGCGGCATACATCAGCGGCGTAAATCCCATGAACGCGTCTGCACCCTGGGGTATCCATTGTCGCACATTGACATCGGCCCCGTGATCGACCAGCATTTTCAGCGTCGGGAAGCTCTGGAAGTTAAGTGCTGTATTGATTGGATAGTCTCCGAATGAAACGGTATCATTTGCGTTGAACCCGTTGTTCAGCAAAAAGCCAAGGATGGCTGTATCGCCCGCCAGGGCCGCATTGTACACGAGATAGTTGTCCGGCGCGCTTTGCTTCAGGATGCATCCTCTGCTGAGGAGCAAATGAAACAACCCAAGGCTTCCCGGCATCCCCGCCAGCTTCACCAGCACGCCGTATCCCTGCACTTTGTGATTGGGATCCGCCCCATTGTCTAACAGCAATTTTGTTTTTTCGTAGTCGGGCACGGCAAGCCACAAGGCTGTGATGCTGTCGGAAGTCTGCTCATTCACCCTGGCGCCGTATTGGATCAGCAGTTTCATTTGATCTGGTGAACCATTCAGCGTTGCGGCCATCAGGGCGGAATATCCGTCGAGGGAATCGTTTGCGTCTGCTCCGTGATCGAGCGCCTGCTGCAATTCGCTCAGGCTGCCTGAACGGATCGCATTGAAGAGTGCGTCTGTATTATGGCTTGTGGCTTCGATCTGAGCCGGAAGCCAGGCGCTGAAGAGGAGACAACATGAAAAAAGAAACAATAATTTTTGCAACATATATGCAGTGCTGTGTCCAAAAATGCCGTTACAGACCCGGTCAAATGAAAATTAGTCGACGAACAGACGGATGGGATCGACGAAATATACGGTTCAACGACCTGAAATTCTCCGGAAGCTGCAGAACACGAAATCCTGTACCGCACCAGCCGGGGTCCTGTGATCCACTCCCACACACCGGATCTTTTCAAAATATTCTTTCAGTCGTTGTGTCATGGTTTGTTCTGAATATTGCTTTACCATCAGTCCGCTGCATTTTTGGGGTCCCTGCTCTGAAAAAGTCCCGATCACCAAAACGCCGGTTGGTTTAAGTGCTACTACCGCTGCTTCCAGGTATTTCGAGATATCGGGTTCGTCCGTCAGAAAATGAAAGGCCGCGCGGTCGTGCCAGAGATCATATTGTTCCGTTGGCCGGAACCGGGTTATATCGGCAACGATCCATTTCACTTTGATTGCTTTTTCACCCAACCGTTTCTTTGCCCGCTCAATGGCGGCCGCCGAAATATCCAGCACGGTGAGGTCTTCATAACCCAGGTCCATCAAATGATCCACGAGCAGGCTGTCGCCTCCGCCGATATCGATGATCTTCGCTTTGGGCGACAGATTGAGCTGCCCGATGAACCGGAGCGAGATCTCCGGCGTCGGTTCATACCAGCTCACCGCCTCGAGCGGCCTGGTTTGGTAAATATGGTCCCAATGTTGTTTGCGGTCGCTCACTGTTTCTTTTTGATCACATAGCACTCGAGTTTCCGGCTGGTGGCAAATCCCAGTTTTTCATACACGTGGATGGCCTGCTGGTTGTCCCGACGCACGTGCAGGAAGGGAATCGTTCCCTTTTTCAGTATCCGCTCGAGCTGATCGGCGATCAGCTTTGTCGCATAACCGAGACCGGTATAGTCAGGATGCGTACACACCGCGCTGATCTCGGTATAAGGCATGGGTTGCAATCGCTGTCCTGCCATGGACACGAGCCGGTTGCCGTCGAATATGCCGCGGTAGTTGCCCAGCCTGATGGTTTCTGAAAGGAAGGGACCGGGGTCCGTCAATTTGGTCAGCGCCAGCATGGCTGGCACGTGTTCCGGCAACAGATCGACGATCTCCGATTCATCGCCTGCCGGCGGCTGGCTGCGATCGTACACCATCACCTGAATACCGAGCTGCTTCAGCATCTTCCAGGGCGACGGTATTTCAATCTCTTCGGGAGTAAATAAAATGAAGACGCGGTTTCCTGGTACGTTGCCGGCGAGGTTTTCAAAATCGGCCACGGTATTATCGCGAAGCCCCATCAGCGGCGAAATATTCTCCGGAAAATATTTGGCCAGCACATCGCCATGCGCCAGGTGACTATTGCCCGTAGCCAGGCCATGATAGATGGGATTATCGAGCGGATGTTTCAAGGCAATAATTGATGAATGGTGATCTGCAAAATTTCTTCAAAATCCTGTTTTATTAAAATAAAAGATTAATTTGAAGTATGCGTAAGATCTATCTGCTTTTTGCTTCCCTGTTTTTATTTTTCACGGCTGCTGTAAATCCTGTTCATGCCCAACAGACCCCGGAAGAGTTTGTACAGAAAACCGGTTATCTGCTGTACCTGCCGGATGGCTATGCTGCCGATACTTCGAAGCAATGGCCACTGGTGCTTTTCCTGCACGGCAGTGGAGAAAGCGGAGCAGACCTGGAAAAAGTAAAAGTGCACGGTCCTCCCAAGCTGGTGGCGCAGGGAAGAAAATTTCCCTTTATCCTCGTTTCCCCACAATGCCCGAGCGCAATGGTCGGATGGAACAGCGAAACGCTATATGCGCTGCTGCTCGATATCAAACAGAAATACCGGGTGGACGCTGACCGGGTTTATCTGACCGGCCTGAGCATGGGCGGTTATGGCACCTGGGCTCTGGCGATGAAGCATCCCGAAGTGCTTGCAGCTATTGCGCCGCTCTGCGGCGGAGGCGATACCAGCGATATATGGAAGCTGCGTCATATGCCGGTCTGGTGCTTTCATGGCGCACTTGACAATGTAGTACCCATTCGCGGCGAGGAATTACTGACCAGCACCCTGAAACGGTATAATCCCGATGTGCGGTTCACCGTGTATCCCGACGCGGGGCATGATTGCTGGACG
>DASZRP010000233.1:0-9828 GCA_035548895.1 Puia sp.
AATGTGCGGGAACTCATTAACGTGCTGGAGCGATCGTTTATTCAAAGCGACGGGCCCGTGTTGAACCTGAGCTGGAATCTGGCTGATGCGGAGCTGACGGTAGAAACCGACTCCAGTTCACTTGGCGATATTGAACGGGCGCATATTCTGAAGATCTTAAAAGACAGCCGCTGGAAGATTAATGGCGACGACGGCGCCGCCATTAAGCTCGGATTGCATCCCAATACGCTACGTTCGCGATTGAAGAAACTTCAGATCGAGCGGGGGAAGAATATTTAGCGTTCGCGACGCAAATTCCCACGATTACTATGCCGCCCGGTTGGAAGAGATCATGGTAACGGGCTTGGCTGCCCGGGTGAAGCGTAAAAATTTTAAGTCAGCCGGTTTCGGTTTTTTGCGCGGTATGCCTGCCGGCGGTTGCGGATCGATTTAACAGCTAAACGAGTTGTTCAGGGCTTAAGTTCCCTACTTTAGTTGGTGAATTTGCCGTCAGGGCGGAATTGGTTTTTTTAAATGGCTGTTATGGAAAAGCTTTTTCAACAAAAGATCATTTTTAAGATCATCAGTGTTTTTTGTTTTTTTAATTCCCTTCTTTTCATTTTAATTGGCATTCATCATACGGTCTTCGCTTTTTATTACCTATACCGAAGTTTTACAACGGGGAACTGGCAAAGCCCGGGGCTGTATGCCATCGAAGCCCTGGATGCCTTTATGGTGGGCCTCCTGTTTATTATTTTCTCCTATGGAATTTACCGGATTTTTATGAAGTCGCACGCAGACGACAGCCTGTTCCCGGCCTGGCTCCGGATAAGTTCCTTAAGTGAACTGAAAACGCTCCTTTGGGAAACCATTTTATTGACGCTGGCCATTATCAGCATTACGATCATGATGGAAAATGAAAAGCTTTCCTGGGAGGCGCTTATTTCTCCGCTTATTACGCTCGTTTTGTCGATGGCGTTTTTGCTCGTTCACCGTCGAAAGCAGACTTAGCGAATTGGATTTACATTTCATTTCAGTTAATTCGCGCCATTATTTTGACAATTTGACGCAGGAGAAATGCGCCGACATTTCTTTCCTTTGTTATAAAAAAATGCGATTGCAAACCCAACACACCCTTCCGGATCTGGAAACTTTTCTATCGATTCCTGAAGAACAAATTTTTGCTTTTCGCGAGAAAGGCCACACGCTGGTGCGCGGGCTGCTTAGTCCGGCCGAGCTATCTGCCTACCGTGAAGCGATTGCAAGAGCTGCGGTGGCGAAAAATACAGAAAAGAGAAAGCTTGAGGACCGCGATACTTATGGCAAGGCTTTTTTGCAGATTATGAACCTATGGCGTTCGGACGAGGCCGTGAAGCAATTTGTAATGGCCAAACGATTAGGGAAAGTGGCTGCCGATCTGCTTGGTGTTTCGAATGTCCGCATCTATCATGACCAGGCACTTTTTAAGGAACCCAACGGTGGCCCCACGCCCTGGCATCAGGACCAGTATTACTGGCCAATCGACACGCACAATACCGTCACGATGTGGATGCCACTGGTGGATATCGATATCGACATGGGGATGCTGACTTTTGCCTCCGGCTCGCAAAAGCATGGAGCAGTTTTCAATCACGAGATATCCGACGAGTCGGAGAAAGAATATGCTGAATACGTAAAAGCTAAAAACTTTCCGGTTAGCCGGGCCGCCACCATGAAAGCAGGCGACGCCACCTGGCATTATGGGTTCACTATCCACAGCGCGCCGGGAAATCTTTCCGCGCGGATGCGCGAAGTGATGACCATTATCTATGTTGCCGATGGAGCACGGATCACTCAACCTCAAAACCAGTATCAGGAGAATGACCGGCAGACCTGGCTCAGCGGCAAACCCGCGGGCGCTCTGGTTGAATCGGAATTAAACCCATTGATTTTGTAAGATGATCCAAACGAGTTTCCGATCTGCGAGCCAAACTTGTTAGCTTTGGGAGGATAACAAACCTATCGGATATGAAAAAGCTAAGCAAAACGGCCCGTATCCTGGCGATATCGGTTCTTGTCTTTTTAACCAAAATTGATCCGCTGGGCGCCTGTACCCGTGTGGTCTACAGAGGACCCAATGGCCTGGTCATTACCGCTCGCTCGATGGATTGGGGCGGAGATATCCCTGCCAACCTGTGGATATTTCCGAGAGGGATGGATAGAAACGGAGAAGTGGGTAACAGCTCGGTCAAGTGGAAATCGAAATACGGCAGTGTCATTACGAGCTCCTGGGATATTGCCTCTTCAGACGGTATGAACGAAAAAGGATTGGTTGGAAACCTTTTATGGTTAGCTGAATCAACCTATCCGAAGTTTGAAAAGAACGGGACTATTAAAGGACTGTCTGTTTCGCTTTGGATGCAATATGTGCTGGATAATTTTTCTACGGTTGCTGAAGCCGTCACCGCGTTCGAGAAAAATGAATTTGTTATAGTATCCAGCCATATTCCGGGTACGGAACGGTTTGCCACGGTTCATCTGTCCATTTCTGATGCGAGCGGCGATAATGCCATATTCGAATACATCGATGGCAAACTGGTGATTCATCACGACCCGAGCTATGTGGTGATGACCAACTCCCCTGTATTCGGCCAGCAGCTCGCCATCAACACCTATTGGCAAGGCATTCCGGGAACGATCATGCTGCCTGGCACTAACCGGGCGGCCGACCGCTTTGTCAGGGCCTCTTACTATATCAACGCTATTCCTAAAACGGATAAAACACAGGTTGCCATTGCCAGCGTTTTCAGTGTAATCCGGAATTGCTCGGTACCGCTGGGTATTTCTTCGGAAACCGAACCCAATATTTCTTCCACCAAATGGAGGACGGTGGCCGATCAAAAAAATCTGGTGTACTATTTCGACAATGTACTGAACCCGAATGTGATCTGGGTCGAGTTCAGCAAGATCGATTTTAGCGAAAAAGCCAAAGTGAAAAAGCTGAGCCTGGAAGGCAATGAAAATTATGCCGGTGAGTCATCGATGAATTTCAAAGTAAGCCAGCCATTTCGATTTGCGGGACTCTAATAGTCACGGTGAAAATTGCTCTCGGACAAATAAGACCCCATCGCGGTGATATCGAAGCCAATATCATCCGGCACCTGGCTTTTATCGAAACTGCCATTTGTTCGGAAGCGGACGCCATTTTCTTCCCCGAACTTTCGCTAACCAGCTATGAACCGGAACTGGCCGATCAGTTAGCAATGAGTCGGGAAGACGAACGGCTCAACGTTTTTCAATCGCTTAGCGATAAGAGCAGGCTGGTTATTGGTTTGGGCCTGCCAACGAGATCGGCCGACGGAATACAGATCAGCATGCTTGTCTTTCAACCGGACATGCATCCGAAGATCTACTCCAAGCAGCAGTTGCATGCCGACGAGCTACCCTATTTTAAAACAGGAAACGAACAGCTTATCCTGGATCTGTGCGGCAGACGGATTGCGCCGGCCATCTGCTATGAAAGCCTGCAGCCGGAGCATGCCCGCCGCGCCATGAAGCTTGGTGGTAACCTTTACCTGGCCAGCGTTGCCAAATCGGAAAGCGGAATCGACAAGGCGTTCATCCACTATCCAGACACGGCACGCAAACATGGGATACCGGTACTGATGGTCAACAGCGTTGGTTATTGCGATAATTTTGAAAGCATCGGATGCAGTTCAGCCTGGAACAGTCTTGGTCAATCTGTCGGCCGGCTCGACGATCACAATGAAGGCATGCTGGTCTACGATACGGCAACGGAATCTGCGGACCATTGGACCGGGCCATAAAGTGAGGATAGAACGATATAAAAATAATGAGGTTTACCGAATGAACGATAAACCTCATTATTAAGCCCCGGATTTGGTGCTAATCGTTATTAACTCTCCACTTCTTCGAGTGCACGCTGGTTCACGTTGCTTTCGGCAATGCTGGTCAGCAGTTCGTCTGCCTGTTTTTCTTCAGAAAGCGTTTGTTTCAAAAGTTCGGAGGCATCTGCATAGCCCAGTGTTTCGGCTAACTGTACCATACCGCCATAAGTGGCGATTTCGTAATGTTCGGCTTTCTGTCCGGCAAAGATCAGCCCCACATCCCGCTGGGCCGTTCCGGTTTCCGTTTCGTCGATGATGTCTTCTCCTTCATCTGCGATGCCTGCAATGGCCGGACATTTTACCGCTACTGCCTGCTCGCCGGTGATTGCAAATACTTCTTCCAGCCGCGATACATGGGTTTTTGTCTGCATCAGATGATCGTCGAATGCCTGTTTCAACTCCGGTGTAGTGGCGGCTTCGCTCAATTTGGGTAATGTCTTCACCAGTTTCTTTTCTGCCCAGTATATGTCCTTCAACTGGTCGATAAAGAACTTCTGCAATTTCGAATTGGCGCTCGCCCGGTTTTCTGCAGGCCGCCTGCTTGCTGCTGTTTTCATAACTTATGTTTTTGATGAACAGGATATGTTATGTCTGCAGTCGTTCAAATCCCTTGCCAGGTGGAAGCAAGACAAAGCAGGCGGTGGCGCGGTTCACCGTAAATGACGAATCGGTTCCCCAGTGAGTATATTTTGGATCGGAAAGCGGATTGTTAAAATTCAAAGGCCACTGATCAGTTCGATCATCTTATCAGCTTCGGGCTGCTGAAAATTGGTAAGCCCTTCCTTATAGCGCAGCAGATACCAGGCCGGCTCTTTCTTGTTCCGCTCGTCGGTTCGCTTCACAGTATAGGTGCTATAGGTGGCAACATCGCCGGTATGTCCTTTTTTCAGGGCGCTGAGGCCCTGACCGAAATATTTGAGCTGCTGAAGATTGCCAAAAGGGAGCGTGTCAAGCACTACACCGGTCATCACGCCCTGGTCACGAAATTCAAGTGCATAAGTGGTATCCCGCCGGTCGATGATCCGTTGCAGATTGATGGGCCAGGGATCGGGACGTACCTCCAGGATGTTGGTCGTGCCAGATCCACCGGCTATAAGACCGGGCAATCCGATTATGGGAAAGAATAAAAAAGCGAGCCTGGCTTTTTTCATGGATATTTCTTTTGGTTCACTAAAATATAAAAAACTTTCAGATAGGGAAGAAGCGAGCCTGTTAAAAAACAGATCCATTTTGATTTTTGAAGAATGCCGGGTTTTAGTTACCTTCAGTATATAACCGATTGCAGCTGTATAAACGGCTGCAATTTCTTTTTTAGGACCTGAACCATGGTAACTGCAGAATATTTGCTTCAACAGTATATCGGCTCGCCCGGGGGCTGGGATGAGATGAAATCCGGTTCAGGCTTTCGCGACCCTTACCGGCAGGTGGTCCAGATACTCAAGCAACTGGACACACAGGTTCTTGCCCAGAAAGAAAAACTGGCTGGCGAGCTTTTCATGAACCAGGGCATTACATTTACCGTGTATCATGACAATGCAGGTATTGAGCGCATTTTCCCCTTCGATATTATTCCGAGGATCATTACGGGAAGCGAGTGGAAAGTGATTGAAGATGGCATCAAACAGCGTTTGAAAGCCCTGAACCTGTACCTGAAAGATATTTATTCGGATCAGCAGATCGTTCGCGATGGCGTTGTGCCGGCCGAACTTATCGCCACCTGTCCTCACTACCTGCGGGAAGTAACCGGGATCCGTGTGCCGCACGATATCTATATTCACATTTCGGGTATCGACCTGATCCGTGGCGACAACGGTCAGTTCTATGTACTCGAAGATAATCTGCGCACACCTTCCGGGGTTTCGTATATGCTGGAGAACCGGGAGATCACCAAAAAAATATTTCCGGAGCTTGTATCCGGATCGCCTGTGCGGAGGGTGAGCAACTATCCTATTCTCCTGCATGAGATACTGCGTTCGCTGGCGCCTACACAGGTCGCCAATCCTCATGTGGTCTTGCTGACGCCCGGCGTGTACAATTCGGCTTATTACGAGCATACTTTCCTGGCGCGGCAAATGGGCATCGCGCTTGTGGAAGGGAGGGATCTGCTGGTCGACAATCATAAGGTCTATCTTAAAACGACCAGAGGCCTTCAGCAGGTGCATGTGATCTATCGGCGGGTAGACGATGAATTTCTTGATCCACTGATATTCCGCAGCGACAGCATACTGGGAGTTCCCGGTCTGCTCTCAGCTTATCGAAAAGGAACGGTTGCGATCGTCAATGCGATCGGAAATGGGGTTGCCGACGACAAGGCGATCTATGCTTTCGTGCCGGCGATGATCCGCTACTACCTCAACGAAGAACCGGTTTTACCCAATGTGGATACGTATGAACTTTCAGACCCGGATGCGAGAGCTTATGTTTTCGATAACCTGCAGAACATGGTGATCAAGCGCACCAACCAGTCGGGCGGCTACGGGATGATCATGGGGAATAACATTAAAGAGGAAGAATGGCTTAAGGCAAGGGCTTCGATCGAAGCCGATCCGCGCAGCTTTATTGCCCAGCCGATCATTCACCTGTCCACTGCCCCCTGCTTTATCGATGGCAGGCTTGAATCCCGGCATGTGGATCTTCGTCCTTATGCGCTGTCGGGGCCGTCCGGCATTCAGATCGTGCCCGGCGGACTGACGCGGGTTGCTTTGAAAAAGGGATCGCTGGTGGTGAACTCTTCACAGGGTGGAGGCAGTAAGGACACCTGGGTAATTGACTAAATGAATAAAAACTATGGCATGCTGAGCAGGGTGGCAGATTCTCTTTTTTGGCTGAACCGGTATATGGAGCGTGCCGATGGCATGCTCCGGCTTGCCTCCACCCACTATATTCTTTCCCTGGATAAGGACGCGAGCCGAAGTATCACCTGGAGACCGGTGATCGAAATATTTACCGATGCTGAACCGGATCGTGTCAGGGCTATGGAGCATGATACCGAGGAGACGCTCAGACAACTGCTGCTGGAAACCTCCAATCCCAATAGCCTGAAGGCCATTATCGGGCGGGCCCGGGAGAATGCGCGCGGTGCGCAGGACCATATTACCAAGGAAGTATGGGAAGAGATCAATCAGTTCTATCATCATGTAAACCAGCCCGGCCTGCTGCTGAAGATCAATTCCTTCCATGGTCTGGATGTGATGCGGCCTTTAATACGTCATACCGTGCAGTACACCGGCGTTGCCGATATCACGATGCCCCGCGGAACGGGATGGTGGTTCATGAACCTCGGCAAGTACATGGAGCGGTGTTTGCAAACCATTGCGTTTATGGAAAAGCACCTGGAGATAATGCCGGTGCAGGATACTCCTTCCAACGACCTTCTGCAATGGCGTCAGCTGCTGCTTTCTTTATCTGGTTACGAGCTTCACCTGAAGACCTACCAAACGGCGGATCATGATGAGAACGTGGTGCACCAGGTGCTGGCCAATGAAAACTTCACCCGTTCGGTGATTTACTCCATGCAGCGGATCGATCTTAACCTGAAAAAAATTACCCAGCATGACAACAGCCGCGAAGGCCTGGCGTTGTTGAGTAGCTTCGGCCGTCTGTTCAGCAAGGTCCGGTTCACCGAAACAGATCGGTTGAAACCGGCAGCGCTTCCGGGGCTTTTCGAAGAGATCCGGATGGCTTTACTGGAGTTCAATCAGCAGATCGCGGAGCATTTTTTTTCCTATTCATAAACCCGACATGCCCATATTCAAGATTCAGCATATCACCAGTTACGAATACGGGCGACCCGTAAGAGAAAGCGTGAACGAGATCAGGATATATCCCTATCTGTCGCCCGAGCAGGAAGTGCTGCAGCATGAGCTGCTGATCACAGGCCATCCTGATGTGCAGGTTTTTACCGATTACTGGGGAAACCGGACAGGCATCTTTACCCTGCTGCCTCCGCATCGTGAGCTGATCATCAATAGTCGCATGATGGTCAGAACGACGAATAGCGAAGAGCTCAGGATGAATTTCAGCAGCCGGTTTGAAGATATCGATGCCGAAGTGAGGGGCAAGCTGAAAATGCTCGAACTTTCGATGGCTGATGCCATTCACGCGCAGGCGCTGATCGATGAGATCGCGGCGACGGTGTACAGCTCCGATCATTCCGTTGCCATGACCATCAAAAACTGCAGCGACTATATCTACGAATATTTCCATTATACCAAGGGAATTACAACTGTGGAGACTACTGTGGACGAGATCCTCGAACAGAAGAGAGGTGTTTGCCAGGACTTTGCCCACGTGATGCTGCAGGTGCTGCGCACGATGAAGATTCCGAGCCGCTATGTGAGCGGTTATATTTGTCCTAACCGGCGCGGGCTTCGCGGTGAGGGGGCCACACATGCCTGGGTTGAAGCCTGGATACCACAGTTTGGCTGGGCCGGAATTGATCCGACAAATAATGTATGGGTCACCAATACCCATGTGAAGCTGGCAGTAGGCCGTAATTTCCGGGACTGTTCACCGGTAAAAGGAACATTCAAGGGACCTTCAAATCAACAGCTTTCCGTTTATGTATCGGTTGACTACGAAGACGGGCAGGTGTTCGAAGAACTCAATAAGGTCAATACGCCCCGGCATGACCTGGATTTTCCCTTTGCTTCCGGCGTCGGTGCTCAACAGTAGGATGAGCGTCTGTTATAAGAAGCCATCTGCATGAAACGCAACCAGGCGGGCAAGATACGCGTTCATTATTGGAATACTTCACCTATGCCGGTAGACTTGAGGCTGAGCATTTTGAAAGTGCTCGCCTACTTTGACATTTTTCGGTATCCGTTAGCCAGATCAGAAATCCTTTCCTTCCTCGAACAACCCGCTAATGAAAATGAATTTTCATGGGCGCTTGAGGAGCTGGTTCGGGAGAACTATGTTTTTCTTCATCAGCAGTTCTATGCGATCAGTAACGATAAGAACCTGGCCTGCCGTCGAACTAACGGTAACCTGCGAGCGCAGGCGATGGTTCAGAAAGGGAAAAAGATCTCCCGGATGCTTTTCCAGATGCCCTATGTGCGCGCAATAGGTATTTCCGGATCTTTATCTAAAAACTTTGCAGCGGAAGACGCGGATATAGACTATTTCATTATTGCCCGGGCAAACAGGCTGTGGATTGCCAGAACGCTGATGCACCTGATCAAGAAAATCAGTTTCCTGACCGGCCGCCAGCATTGGTATTGCATGAACTATTATATTGACGAGCAAGCGCTTGAGATAGAAGAGAAAAACCTGTACACCGCGATCGAACTGATCACATTAGTGCCGGCTTGCGGCAGGTCGTCCCTTAAAACTTTTTTCAAAGAGAATGCCTGGGCAAAAGACTTTTATCCCAACTATTGCTCCGGGCTTTCTGTTGCTGATGAACCGGAGCGGGATTCAGTGGTCAAGCGCGCCGGTGAATGGCTCCTTGGCGGTTGGGTGGGCGACCGGCTCGATGATTATTTTATGCGGATAACTTCGAGGCGCTGGAAGAAAAAGGAAATCAGCGGCAGAACCTCAGCCGGAGGCAGGCTGATGAGCCTCAGCACCGGAAAGCATTTTGCCAGACCCAATCCGGTTTTTTTGCAGCAGGACATTCTGCGCGCCTATCAGAAGCGATTGCAGACGCTTACATTCCAGCATAATGAGGCAGTGCATTGATTTTTTTTCGCAGCGCGATGATGTAATAATCTCCAATCTGTCGCCAAGGCCAGGTACTTTTCAGCTGAGCTTCTTTTTTTTCCAGCCAGCGATAGAGGACAGGATGTTTTTCAGCAAAGCCTTCTAAGTAAGACGGAGGAACCAGGGAACAAAGCCCTTCTGTTTTCATCACTTCGAAACCATCGCGCAGCGTTTTCTTAATAAATGAAGGATTGTAGTACCAGCAGGTGAAAGGATGACCTTCAACGCGGGCTGCGGATCCTTTTTTTCCGGAGAATCG
>DASZRP010000234.1:0-21441 GCA_035548895.1 Puia sp.
ATTATTCTCCGGGGACGGTAATCTGGCTCACCGCACCGAGCACCGATCCTGCAACGGCCAGGTAACTGGCTACCGTCACCACGATGGCGGGCAGCGCTACCGGGGAGGCGATGATGGCCGCACTGATGGCAGCGAGCGCCAGCCCGATATTCCTGAGCTTTTGAAAGAATGATGGTGTGGGCGATACAGCCCGTTCAACCAAATTCATAGGGATTTGATTTAACTGTTAAGAAAACGGACTCCCGGCGGTCAAGGGCTCCGTAGACGAGGCTGATCAGTTCCTCATGTGCTACCCGGGACCGGAGACCCTTTCCCTCACCGGTAATCACAGACACCGGAGCAATGCAACCTTTCAGCTCGAGCAGGGCATCGTTGGCGGGATGAACGAGAATAGCCGAACGCTGCGGAACGTTCATCACCAACAGGTGGCAGCCGAACTTCAGATCCCATTTTTTTGATAAACGATACCTTCCCTCGGGTATGCAGGAAACCCCTGCGCGGTTGTCCTTCCAGGGCAGCTCGATGGTGTAAACCACGAGACAGCCGAGATAGAGGACTTTTCCATTGGTCCCTTCGGGCTTGTATGTTCTGAGCAGCTCCAGTTCCATAATGCATAAGTTTTAAAAATGGCCCCTCCCTCATGTAAGGAGGGGCCGGTTCATCCCGCATCCGTTCATGACTCCAATTTCCGCGGGATGAGGTTTTCACAGGAGGATGTTGAATTTCTTTTTCTCCTGTGATTGTTTTCGAAACCAAAGATGGGGGTGGTGATCGCCGAAAATTCAGTATACGATCAGAAGTTCGGTAAAATATTTCCGGGGAAGGAAATGTTGATGGCATCCGGACAAGAGCTGAAAGGGGGTTTTTCCCGGGTTGTGTTCGGGATGTATTCGGAGTTTCTTCGGGATGGCTTCGGAAGATTCCGAATACGTTCCGAATAAACCTCGAATAAAACCCGGATAAATTTCGAATAAAGTCCAAACCGCCGCCCCGCTTAAGAAGACCTTTTTTAAGAAAAACAGGATTTATTTTACCGAACTTCTGATCATATACTGAAAAATCGTTTTCCCGCGCCCCCATCTTTGCCTTGTCAGTCACCGGTTCCGGTTGCTGCTTCTGAGATCTTCGCTGCGCAGAAAGAATATCCGGATCGAAGGAGCAGCAAATGCAAGCATGACCGGCGGCTGACGAACAGTAATCCGATTTGAAAACAACTTTAAAATCAATCCTATGGGACGTTTTTCAAAAGGCCTCTACGGCGCATTCCGGGGAAAGGTCGGCAGCATGGTCGGCTCAACCTGGAAGGGCATCGAAGTGGTCAAAAGCAAACCGGCGGGAGGAAGAAAGAATTTCTCCCCCGACCAATTGCAGCAACAGGCGCGCTTCCGGCTGATGATCCAGTTCCTCAAACCGTTGTCGAAAAGCCTGAACCAGATTTATGGACCCACCGTCACGCAAATGACGGGGGCCAATAAATCGCTTTCCTACAATGTGAAGAACGGGATCAGCGGTGCGTATCCCGACTTCACGGTAAACTATCCGAAGATCCAGCTCGGATATGGCGATCTGCCCAATGTCGACATAGCGCAAGCCGCTTCGACGGCAGCCGGCAAGCTCACCATAACCTGGACCGACAATAGCGATGGTGGATACACGCAGGCAACTGACAACGCTTTTGTCGGCGTGTACTGCGAGGAGATCAAACGGTGGATCTTCAACTCAAGCGCCGCGACGAGAGGCGCGGGCAGTGCAACCATCGATGTAACCGCCTTCAGCGGCAAAACCGTGCAGACCTGGCTCGGCTTTGCGACGCCGAAGCGAACCGCGGCATCGGTTACTCTGTTCACGGGCCAGGTGAACATTCTCTAAACCCAGGTGCATGGCCAAACAAAGAGCCCTGATTTCTATCAGGGCTCCATTTAATTCGATTTTATTCAACAACCTTAAAAATTATTATCATGGCAATTGTACATAGTCTGAATCCAATTCAGTTTACCGGTCGCGTCGGCGACCTGGTCGGATACTGTCGTAATGGAAAATATTTTGTCCGCAAAAGACCGCGACGCTCGAGAAAGAAACCGACCCCTTTGCAGCTCGAGCAACGGGCGAGGTTTATCATCATCGTTCAGTTTCTGAAATCTTTAAAGCCGCTGTTTACCGCGATGCAGCCCAGGCACCATTGGATTCTGGATGGGCTCAACAGGATCCGCACTTATAACTATCGCTATGCGATTACGGGAAGCCACCCCCAATTCCGGATCGACTATTCCAGCGTGATGCTGAGTCTTGGCCCCCTTCCAAACGAGGAAACTGTTTCCCTCGATTCTCCCGCACCCGGCCGGCTCATGCTGAAATGGAATACCGGGGGCTACCTGGTGAGATGCTCTCACAAAGACCGTGTATTTGGCGTGGCGTATTGCCCGTCCCTGCGTCGCTGGGCGTTCAGCCTCGGGGTGAATGCCAGACGTGATGGATTCTGCAAGATCGAAGCGCCTGAATTCTCCGGAAAAAAAGTGCACGCCTGGATCAGCTTTGTGACGCTTCTCGGAACAACTTCTGATTCGAAGTATGTGGGGGAAGTGGTGGTATGTCGATAGTATTTGTAGATGTGGATTATTTATTATGTTCCATTTTCAAACTTTCGTCGAGAGCCAATTCGCACCCTGAGGCGTGAGCGAAAGGGTGAGTTCATTCAGAGCAAAAGTTATTCACGGGGTCTGCCAGGGCTTTTTCATAGTGGCAGTTTGATTTGACCTATATCAAAATTAAAAAACAGGAAAGAACGGCAACCTGATCACGGATAAAAATAAAAGGATCGATGGCAGTACCGGGCTGGATCAGACCAGCGGAGGCGCGATAGTCTATAACCTGCTGAACCTGCCCTGGCAGGTAACGGTTAAAAAAGATGCGGGGACGGATACCAAAGGCACGATCACCTACAGCTACGATGCCTCGGGGAACAAGCACAAAAAAGAAACCAAAGAACTCGGCGCCCAGGTAACCTATAATAAAATTGCGTACACCACCGATATCACGACAACCACCTATTACCTGGACGGGTTTATTTATGAAAGCAAAAGCTACAGTAATGCTTCACTGGCTCCCCTGGCTTATACCGACAAGTTGCAATTCTTTTCCCAGGAAGAAGGGCGGATAAGACCGGTACTGGTGAACAATCAGCCGACCGGGTTCAACTATGATTATTTTGTTAAGGACCATCTGGGCAATACGCGGATGGTGCTGACGGATGAGCAGGAAAAGGACATATACCCGGCCGCGACCCTGGAGGGAACTTATAACGATGCCGGTACAGCGTTAGGCTTCGAGCAAACTTTTTATACCATCGACCCGGATAATATTGTCGACAAATCGCTGGACAACGGGATCACGGACTACCAGAACAACAACGGGATCGCCAGCCCGTATCCTTCCGGCAACAGCGGCAATACGAATGTGAACAACAACAGCACGAAGCTCTATAAGCTGCTGGCCGTTAGCAGTGGCGGCGTGAACGGGCTGGGCATGACCTTGAAGGTGATGAGCGGGGACAAGATAGACATTATGGGGAAGAGCTATTACCCCACAGCCAATACCGGCGGGTTGAACTACAGCATACCGGTGATGGATATATTGACGGGATTATTGGGCGCCCCCGGCGGTGCAGCGGCTGACAAGGGATTTACTCCTTCAGGCCTGAATGGCGATCCCAATGTGACCAGTCCGCTCAATGGTTTTCTGAACGATCCGAATCGTGAATCCGGTACTGTTCCCAAAGCTTATATCAACTGGATATTGTTCGATGAAAACTTCAAGCAGGTGAGCGGCGGCTTCAGCCGGGTAGGAAGCGCCGGCGTGGTAAAGGACCACTACGGTGACCCGTCGATGCAGAATATCGCGGTAACAAAAAATGGATATATTTATGTTTACGTAAGCAACGAAAGCCCGGTTGCGGTGTTCTTTGACAATCTGCAGGTGATACATACCCGTGGACCACTGCTGGAGGAAACGCATTATTATCCGTTCGGATTGACGATGGCGGGGATATCCTCCAAAGCCTTCAAGACCAATTATGCAGAAAATAAATCTAAGTTTACAAGCAAAGAATTGCAATCAAAGGAATTTGTCGATGCATCAGGTTTAGAGTGGACAGACTTCGGTGCAAGGATGTATGATCAGCAAATAGGGCGTTGGCATAGAACAGATGGCAAAGCGGAATTGTACTTTGCTACTTCGCCTTATGTTTATTCTTTAAATCAACCTACACATGCTGTAGATCCTGATGGTAATCTTGTCATCTTTATCAATGGAATGAATTGGGGAAACGAAGGTGGCAAACCTGAATATTGGAGATCATATGAAAATGTAAAAGTCGGATTAAGAAGTGAACGTGATTGGTTGGGAAGGATGCATACTTCAGAAGTGCATCAGCAACGGCAAACTCAGGCTTTTGATGAAGCTATTATGGATCGGTTAGAAGATTATCATGCTATATATAGAGATGGTTCTCACGGTGGAGCATTGGCGATATTGGCTGGAAATCTCAGTCCTACTCAAAGAGAAATTGCCGGAAGTATACAGGGAGGAGCTGATGCAGCAATGATTATTGCCAGTCTAGCACGAGATAAAAACGGAAATATTATTGAGTCTATTAAAATTATCTCCCATAGTATGGGGGGTGCTTATGCTAAAGGATATGTCCAGGCTATTCTTGACTACGCAAGTGAGCATAAAATAGAGGGAGTTAAAGTTGCATTTGAAGCTGATTTTGCGCCATATCAGCCACAAAGTCAGAAGGCAATAAAAGATAAAAATATGGGTCCTACGCTTCAATTCTCGCATAAAGATGACAAGATTGCTGGGAATAGCCCCATGCCTGGAGCAGAACAAATGAATACTGAAAGTGATCAAAATCAAATCCATTCAATCATGTCTTTCTTTAACGAAATATCACAACTGCCGGCAGGAAACTATAAAGTAGTTGAGGGGAAAATTATCCCTGATAATTAAATTCTATTAAAATGAACAAAAGGACGTTATCAATAATTCTGGCGTTGGCTATAACTGCATTTTTCTTGATTGAAGTATTGTCTTCACCTAGCGGGTTTAATTTTCTACCTTATTTAATACACGAATCTATAAAGAAAGGAGGTGAAGGAGAGGGGACTTTTATTAGAATATTTGATCTATGCTTTTCTGTATTGTTTTTTTGGATTGTCTATAAAATTATATATAGAATTTTGAATCGAAATTAATAATTGAGCTGCAGTAAAGAGAAAAAATCAGGGTTCAACAGGGAAGACAGGGGCAGTTAAGGAGACTATACGCGAAAACGATTGGAATGGGAATGAACAATATGTTGTAACACCTGTGAGGCATAGCACTAATGGAGGAGGAACTGTTGGTGGATACCCGGGTCGCAGTAAAGACCTTATTTGACTACCTGGAAAACAGCTCTCTCCAGGAATTTCTGGAAGAGTTTCCCAATGTGTCGCGCGAGGCGGAGTCTGTTATTGAACAGGCAGCCAATACATTTCTTTCCGAACTGGAAGACGGCATCGCCGATATCCCGGAATGGCAGAAAGAAGCGGTTCGTCAAACGCTGCTGCGCGCAAAAGAAAATCCGGATTCACTGCAATCCTGGGAGCAGGTGAAAGGGCCGTTCAGGGACTGAGAAGACAATTAATGCTTTTTTCTATTCATCTTTTGCATTAATAGCTTGAAATATTGTCTTGAATCCGGAATGATTTCATCCTCGTTGTCTTTGCCCTGGAAACCAGTGCCCGCGGTTTTCTTTAGAAGGAGATGGGAATTGTTATAATAGTAGCGACCCTCGAATGCAAGCTCGGTTTTTGTATAGTCTATGGTCGTTTGTCCGGTCTTGAAGTGTCGTTCGGTCACGTAACAGAAAACAAGCGAGTCGTTGTCGAAGTAAAAGTCGGTTTGCCGAATGCCATAGGAAAGGCCTATCCAGAAGGATATTTTCACCAGGCTGTTTTTATCGAAGTAACCTGTTAAAGAAGCGCCACCATCGGGAGTCTGATCGGAAAATTCTTCATTTTCCAGGGTCACTTTTGTTAAACGAGTGTTGGAGTTAATTTTATTGAAGACAGACTTAATATGCGAAAGATCGACAGGCTGGGTTTGCGCGGAAGAATTCAACCCGAAGCTTATCAGCAGAAAACTGGTAAATAAAAAGGATTGGATCTGCAAGGATAGATATTAAAATTGCCAGGTAAGATCGCGATAATAATTGAATAAATCAATTTGCGCTTGATCTCCCGGAAGATTCAGTAATAGTTGTCCGGGTTCACCAGGAGAACATCTTCGAAGTACTAATATCTTATTCCAACAAGACTGCCGATAAAGCCGAGGAACTTGATTGCTGCATCGGGTGGTTTTTTTGCGATTATCTCCTGGCGGTAATTGTTCATGAGCGCACTCATATACAACATGGCCCTCAGGTTCATTTTAAAATCTTTGGTTCTGTTGTCTGTAAGCTTGTCAAGCACCTTGCAAACGTCTTCAAAATAGTTTTCCATTCTGAAGGCAGGCTGGTGCGTATTATAAACAGTTACTGTTTTTTCCGTTGGATTCCTGAAGGCATGGGTCACTCCTTTAGGAACCGAAAGATTGTCCCCCTTTTTTGCAACTACCCATTTGTCCCGAATGAAAAATTCCATTTCACCTTCCAGTATTTCGTAGGTTTCAATGGCGTGTGGATGAGTGTGCACCAGGGGATCTTTCATATTGCATCCGGGCAACAGCTCCCAATGGAGATCTAACGACTTTCCATTGGTATCGACGCCGGCCTGCAAAACAGTAAATTTCATGCCCACAGGCGTCATATCGAGTATCTGATTTTTAGCAGCCATACGTATTTATGAGTCGGGGCGAGCCATGCAGACTCAGAGCTTTTTAGCCATGCTGAAAGTACAGAAAACAATCAAAAACTGTTTCGGGATGCAGAAAAAAACGCATGTGTCAATGATGATGATCACCTGCCATACTTTCAACTTTAAAATAAGATTTATAGTCTTCCAGACGCTTCAATAGCGCCTGGCCTGATTCCCGTATTCTGGCCGTTTCGGCTTCGTTCAGCGGGGTAATAAGGTATTCGTAAGGGCCTTTTTGACCGTCCAATACCATGGCATCGGGATTTACCAGGAAAGGCTCCAGCGCGGAATTGGAATCGAGGCCAAGGTCTGACAACGTTAGATAGGGAGCATAATACATGTAATGGGGCATGCTTACAGAAGCTACGTGATTGTTGGCGGGATCGTTGCTGGTATACACCCGCATCATGGGAGCCTCCATATAAGAAATTCCTGGTCGCGAAGGGGCCTGGTAATATCCTCTTTTTATTCTCGCTATGATGGTATCCCTGATTTGAACCGGCGTGCATTTGCCGGAAGCGCGCATGGTCGCCACGTCGAGATAAACCGGCATGATGGTCCTGGCGCCTTCTGCATCATAGCTGATCGGTGTGGCGAGGTCCTGACGGAATTCCGCCCACTCCCATTCTGTTCTGGTGATAAAGCAAACGAATCCATTCGTTCCCTGCCTGCTGATATAATATCCTTTGTCGGGGTCGAGTAAATAAACTGTCGCGGCGCCGCGCAAGTGCGGGGGAAGTGCGCTCAGCGCAAAATCGGTTTCCAGGTCTGCCGGCATTTTTTCTAACTTCCAGCCTGCTGCAGTTTGCCCGAGGCCCGGCAAGACCGTACTAAATATGAAAAGTGCGCATGCCATGACGCGCAGAAACGCGGGTAAACGATTTTTCGCCATGAAGCAGGTTTTTGATCTTACCAAATATAACGAGCCGGATCACTTGCCGCAGGGGGTAAATGCGACAGATTTAGGGGGTGCGCAGGCAAGTAGGCAATGGCGACGCCATGTTTAACTTACTATTTACGTTATAATTCCGGGTTGGGAATAAGCGAATTGGCGGGAAAATGCTTATGAGGCTGGCCAATCGCTATATTTATGGATAAACTACATTATGTCAGATTACAGATTTGATCGTACGGCATTTAAAATGCAGACCTTTGATGAAGCAGATAAGGCCGGCATATTCGATAAAAATGTCTCTTATGCTGAGAGGCTGCGCCAGGCGTATTACCTGATTTCACAAGCCTATGGTTTTTCTATGTCCAATGAACCAAGACTGGACAGAACATATCATTCAAGCAGAAAATTAAATAGTTAGTGGCCAACATATTCATTTATCAGGTTTATACATTTGAATAACCTGATTGAAGCCAAAAAAGCATCGGGTCGTCATAAGGACCTGGATGATATCGAGAAACTCACTTCGGGTGAATAGTTGACAAGGCACAACTGGAAACAGTCACTTTTTAAGGTAGTGAAGCGCAACAGCACCGGAGCGAAACGTTTTCGACCCAACAAGCTTTAACTGTAATTTCTCCTGCAGGCTGATGCCGTCAAAAAGCTGCCTCCCTGCTCTTACAATGATCGGGTGAACCACAAAATGATATTCATCGATCAGGCCAAGCGCCGCCAGTTGTGAGGGAATAGTTACGCCGCCGGTTAAAATATTCTTGCCCTGATGCTGTTTCAACTTAAGTGTTTCGTCGTGAAGGCCGGTGCGCACTATGCTCGTTTTTTCTCCTTCAGGGCTGTCTAATGTTTGCGAGAAAACAACGATGTTACCAACGGCGTCGAATGCCCGGGCAAATTCAATGTCTACTTCCCGGTCATCCTCCCCGGAACCGGTTCTCGCCACATCGGGCCAGTAAGGTACCATCAATTCATAAGTTTTACGCCCGTAGAGGAATGTGCCGGCATCTCGTGTGAGGGATATAAAATATTCCATCGTTTCCTCATCGGGGAAGAATTTGGTATGATCGCAGCAGCCATCCAGGCTCGTGTTGATCGCGTAAACCAGGTTTCTCATTTTGATTGATAGTCGTTTTTCTTTAGTTAATCGTCTTGATTGTCGTTCAGGATGACAATAGAAAATCCTCAGCGGTTATAACGGCAATTTGTGCAGATTTGTAATCTTTAAGATTCCGGGTTATCAGCGTACTGATATTGTTTTCAATAGCCGTATAATATTGAATGGCATCTTCGAAATCCTTAAATTCTGAGTTGAGCGATAAGCCGATTATCTTGTCATCAACGCCCAAAACAGTTACAAGTACTTTAAATTTATTTAGAATTTTTCTGGCATCTTTTTGTGAATATTGCCTTGATAAAAGATAATTCAGATTGCTAAAGGAAAGCGATGACACATAAATTGATAATTTCCCTTTATCCGATAGGGTGAATAGCCGGGCGGCATAAGTATAATGCGGTAATCTTTCAGACAATAAGTCCAGGGCTATATCCGTATCGATAAAGACTTTCTCCATTATTTGGTTTTGTATTTTTCGGATAAATAGTCGGAATAACCTTTTTTATGGTTAAAATCTTTGGGTAATTTAATTACACCGGATAAACTTTTAACCAATGGAGAAATGGCAGGCTCATCCTTTTCTTGCGAGGAAGTCCTTTGGAGGTAAGCTTCAATAAGTTTGGACAGACTTATATTTTTCTTCCGGGCATATTTTTTTGCCTGTTCAATAACTTTTTTGTCCAATGAAAGGGTCAGTTTTGTATCCATAACGGCATTTTACGTACAAAAATAAATAAAATATACGTAACTTCATAGTGGTGATTTGCGAGATCTGGCAAGTAGTGGAAGTACTGATCCAACAAGAGAAAGTTTTCTTTTGGAAGCAGTAATTTTGCGGGACGGCAATTGGCTGCGTACAAAAAACCATGCAGCGAAATGGGGCAGGAAATCCGAACAATAAAATTGACTAACATGCAAACAGCAACGGCGGCAGAGGGCGGTAAAACGCTCGCCACAAAACAAGTAAAAGCATTTGGCGCAGCGGCAGCAACGGCGCCACTGAATCAATTAGCCATTCAAAGAAGAAAGCCAACGGCTCATGATGTGGAAATTGAAATATTGTACTGTGGCGTTTGCCATTCCGATCTTCATACCGCAAGAAACGAATGGCATGGTACGGTATATCCCTGTGTGCCGGGTCATGAAATTGTCGGGAAAATTGTAAGTGTTGGAGGACATGTCGCCAAATTTAAAGTCGGCGATCTGGCTGCCGTGGGTTGCATGGTAGACAGCTGCCGTGACTGTGATCATTGTAAAGAAGGTCTGGAGCAATATTGCGAGCATGGCAATACCTTAACCTATAATTCGCCTGATAAACACCTTGGCGGCCGTACTTATGGCGGCTACTCGGAAAGCGTTGTGGTAGATGAAAACTATGTTTTAAAAGTACCGGCTAATCTTGACCTCGCGGCCACTGCGCCGCTCTTATGCGCGGGAATCACCACTTATTCGCCGCTCAGGCATTGGAACGCGGGCCCGGGCAAAAAAATAGGGATTGTCGGCATTGGCGGATTAGGGCACATGGGCGTAAAGCTGGCCAAAGCAATGGGTGCGGAAGTGATTGTATATACCACTTCACCTTCAAAGGCCGAAGATGCCAAACGATTAGGCGCCGATGATGTGGTATTTTCAAAAGATGCAGGCCAAATGAAACGTTATGCAGGCAAGCTTCATTTTGTTTTGGATTGCGTCTCCGCAAGTCACGACATCAACTTTTATTTAGACCAGCTCAGAACAGACGGGACGCTGGCCCTGGTCGGTGCGCCGGAACATCCGCTGCCGGTAGCGGCATTCAGCCTTATTCCTTATCGCAAAAGTTTGGCCGGGTCAACCATCGGCAGCATTGGCGAAACCCAGGAGATGCTTGATTTCTGCGGTAAGCACAATATTGTTGCAGACATTGAAATGATCAATATTCAGCAAATCAATGAAGCCTATGAGCGTTTGCTGAAAGGCGATGTAAAGTATCGTTTTGTAATCGATATGGCCTCATTGAAAAAGTAAATGATAATTTAAACTTCCAATTAGGGCCTGTAGCGGTAAAGCGCACTGTGCGCAGGCACCTTCGGCTTCCGGAGCATCGCCCGAAGATCTTACCCTCCACTTATTCCGTGCGTAGGCTCCTCACCGGGTTTGCGATCGCCGCCCTGATGGATTGGAAACTGACCGTAGCCAGGGCAATTAAAATCGCAACAACACCCGCTGTCGTGAACATCCACCAGCTCATGGTAACCCGGTACGGAAATGACTCGAGCCATTTGCTCATGGCCCACCAGGCAATGGGCGTTGCAATCAGTATAGAGATGCCCACCAATTTCAAAAATTCTTTTGAAAGCAATTGCACTAAACCGGCTACACTGGCGCCAAGCACTTTGCGAACGCCGATCTCTTTTTTTCTTTGCTCTGCGCTGAATGCGGCCAGCCCGAACAATCCCAGGCAGGATATCAGGATCGCCATCAGGGTAAACGAATTGATGATGTTTGAAAAAGTAACTTCCGTCTGATATTGCTTTTGTACTTCGGCATCAAGAAAGGCATATTGAAAGGGTTCGTTCGACAAATCTTTGTGCCAGATGGCTTCCATCTTCCCCAGCACAGATCTGTAGTCATTGCTGCTCACGTTCACGATCACCTCGTGAAGGTCAGGGCGGTTCGGTTCACAAATGACCATGAAGGGCTTGATGTTGTCGTGCAGAGAACTGTAGTTAAAATCCTTCATCACACCGGCTATTTCATAGTGCCGTTCATCCCCGGTGAGCAGCCTGGAGCCGGGTGCATTGTTCAGATTCAGCCCCAGTCGTTTCATCAGGGTTTCATTGATTAGCACTTTGGACGAGTCGCCCGACCGGAAATCCCGGCCGCTGACAATCTGTATGCCGGTGGCTTTTACAAAATTCTCATCGGAAGATAAATTAGCCTGGTCGATTCCTGTCGCCAGGCTGCCACCGGGCAGGTAGACGATCCAGTCGTGGTAATGCGGCTGCCCCATATAATTATTTGCCAGACTCGCCGCCTTTACTTCCGGCAGATCTCTCAGGTCGTTGGCAAATACCCGCATCTTACTTTTTGCGTTGTCGGTATAAAAACTGAAAATGAGTTTTTGATTTTTGTCGAAGCCGAGGTCTTTATTTTTTATATAGTTCAACTGGCTATAAATGACAATGATGCTCGTGATCAGCACAATCGACAATACAAACTGGAACACCACCAAAGAACGCCGGATGCCGGCTGCCGATACCTGGTTGGTAAAATTTCCCTTAATCACTTTGATGGCCTGGAAGGTGGAAAGATAAAAAGCCGGATAACTGCCGGCGATAAGGCTGGTCACAACAATAATGACAAAAAGCAAGAGCCAGACGGCATAGTCTGAAAGTGACGACAACGAAATATTTGCCTGGGTAATCCGGTTCAGCCAGGGTAACGCGATAATTAACAAAGGCAATGCGATCATAACGCTCAACACCGAAAGCAGGAAGGATTCGGTCAGAAACTGAATGCGCAGGCTGCTTTTTTCCGCTCCGATCACTTTTCTAACCCCTACTTCCTTTGCCCGCCTGGATGCTTTTGCCGTGGAAAGATTCATGAAAT
Source organism: Puia sp. (assembly GCA_035548895.1). Classification (GTDB taxonomy): domain Bacteria; phylum Bacteroidota; class Bacteroidia; order Chitinophagales; family Chitinophagaceae; genus Puia. Next base: position 12,503 of record DASZRP010000234.1, read on the forward strand.
TGATGCAGGCGATGATCTGTATCAGTGCGGCGATCAGGATCATCATGTTCAGGAAAGAGCTGCTGACGGTTGGCGTCATTTCGTGCTCACGGCCTTCACTGGTGTGGATAGCCGTTAGCGGCTGCAGGTACAATTCTTTTTCCATGCCCAGATTTTTCAACTGCTCCGCGCCATATTTATTTAAAAATGCCGGCAGCTTCTTCTCCATCGCCGCGAGGTTTGTGCCAGGCTTTAGTTTTATAAATGAATAGGTAAAGTTGTTGCCGGACCAGGTGTTGTTTTGAACGATAAAATTTCCATACCCGTTGGCGCTCATTCCAATAAACAGGCTGGCGTGTATATTGGATTTACCCAGGCTTTCATCGACGACGCCGGTAACTTTAAAATCATTTTTCCCGTTGGCATCTTCAATGGTAATGACCCTGCCGACCGGGTTTTCCTTATCGAATAGCTTATCCGCAACCGGCTTCAACAATACGATGGACTTCGGTTCTTTTAGCGCATTCGCTGCATTTCCATAGTCAAAATGAAAATTGAACACGCTGAAGAAGGTGGAATCCACCAGAACGGCTTCTTCGTTGTAAAATGATTTGTCTCTATAGCGCAGCAAATGATTGTCGGCTTCCAGCGCGGGCACAATGCGGGTGAACTCGGCCACTTCCGGAAAATCATTCTTCATGGCCGGCGCAATGGGCGGCGAGCAGGTGGACATATTGTGCTTATCGCCGCTCAGGTTGGTTGTCGTAACGATCCTGTAGATATCCTTTGCACCGGCATGCTGCCGATCGTAACTGTACTGATCTTTTACATAGAGTACGATATACAGGCAGCATAAGGTACCGACGGACAACCCGATCACATTAATAAAGCTGAATCCTTTGTTCCTCAACAAGAAGCGCCACGCTGTTTTGAAATAGCTTTTAAACATAGAAATTGATTTAAGATGTAAAGCTTTACTATCAACTTATTCCGATCGTAGGCTCCCTTTGGGAGCCATATCACCGCTCGAAGATTTTACTATCAACTTATTCCGTGCGCAGGCTACTCACCGGGTTTGCCAGGGCTGCTTTGATAGCATGAAAGCTAACCGTAATAAAGGCAATCAGGGCCGACAGGCATCCGGTAATGATAAATACCTGAAATGAAATATTTACGCGATAGGAATACGATTGAAGCCAGTGATGCATAATGATCCAGGCAATGGGCGATGCTATTAAAAAGGCAATCAATACAAGCCTTAAAAAATCTTTCGATAGCAGGGCCACGATCCCGGAAACGCTGGCGCCGAGCACTTTTCGCACGCCAATTTCCTTTGTGCGTGTTTCCGCGATGTATGTTGCCAGGCCAAGCAATCCCAGGCAGGAAATAAATATGGCCAGGCCGGCAAACAGGCCCACGAGCGTGCTCGCCTGCTTTTCGTCCTGGAATTTCAGATCATATTCATGGTCGTAAAAGCGTATATTAAAAGGATATTGCGGGTTATATTGTTTAAAAACAGCTTCTGCTTTTTCCATGCTGGCTGCTATGGATGGATTGGGATTCAGTTTGAAATTAATTACCCCATAGCTGAACGCAGGCCCGGCAATGATCATCGGCTCAACCGGCTCGTAGGGCGTTGTGAGAATAAAATCTTTCACCACGCCTACCACGTGAAGACTATTCTTTCCTAAACTAAGATTTTGCCCTACCGGATTTTTCAACCGCATGGTTTTAACCGCGGTTTCGTTCAGCAGGCAGGCGGTGGAATCGGTTTTAAAGGTTTTGATATCTATCCCTCTGCCGCTGATGATTTTTGTTCCCATGGTTTTTGTGAAATCCTCATCGGCGCTAAATAAATTGAAAACCGTTTCCAGATCGTCTGCATTGCTGCCCTGCCAGGAAAAGCCCCAACTGCTTCCCCAGTTTTCCGTTATGGGTGAACCGGTTTGCGTTACGTTGGTAGCCGCGCCTTTTTTAATTAAAGCGTCTTTGATCAGCTCATAATTCTTATGCGCATCGCCAAACTCGATCAAAAAGGCAAGGTTGGTTCTTGAATAACCCGAATCCCGATTTTGCGCATAGCTGATCTGGGTGGCCACGATCACGGTGCAGATGATCAGGGTAATGGCAAAGGTGAACTGCAGCACTACCAAAACCTTTCGCGGCGTTATGGTCTTGTTCGACGATTTGAAGGTGCCTTTCAGCACCTTCACCGGTATAAAGGAAGAAAGATAGAAGGCGGGATAAGTACCGGCCAGCAGGCCGGTAAATAAAACAAAACCTGCGGCGAACAGCCAGTAGTACGGATTGTAAAAATTGATCGAAAGGGAAGTATTGAGCACCTGGTTATAGGCCGGCAACACCAGTTGTACCAGCAGCACGGCCAGCAGGCCGGCCATGGCGGCAAAACAGATACTCTCGCCGACAAACTGGAACGCCAGGGATTTTCGTCGTGCGCCGACCACTTTGCGAATGCCCACTTCCTTGCCCCGCTTTTCGCTTCTTGCGGTGGAAAGATTCATAAAATTGATGCAGGCGATCAGGAGGATCAGTGCCGCGATAATGGCAAACAATCTTACCCGCTCAATTCTGCCGGCGACAAAGTTGCCGTTCTCCTCCTTATCGTAGAGCCAGGTGTCTTTCAGCGCCTGGGTAAAAATTTGTATGGTTGCTTTTTCTCCGTTTTTGGTATGGTCGACGATCAGGTTCCGTATGCGGCTGTCGAATGCCGCCGGTGAAGCGCCGGGTTTCAGCAAAACATAGGTGAGTACGTTAGTGTTACTCCAGTTGTTATCGTCGAACCCCTTTTTGGTGGCGTAGGACCAGGGCAGGATGTAGTCGAAGGCAAACCGGGAATTGGACGGCAGGTCTTTCAAGACCGCGGTCACGGTGAAATAGTCAACGCTGTCTACCCGCACCGTTTTGCCCATGGCCTCCTGGTTGCCGAACAGCTTTACGGCAAGCTGTTTGGTCAGCACGATGCCGTTGGGGCTGTTTAATGAGGAACCGGGATTCCCTTCCAGCAGGGGCAGGCTGAACATGGCTAAAAAGCCTGAGTCGGCAAACTCTCCGTGGGAACTGAAATGCTTTTCCCCGGCGCTGATCAAAAAATTCGCGCCGTATTCATTCAGGCGGACCACGTCTTCCACTTCCGGGTAGTCTTTCTTCAGGGCAAGCCCGACCGGCTTCGAGGTATTTCGCCAGGCGGATACTTCGCCGCTCACTTTATCGCGGCTGTTGACTAAATAGATCCGGTCGGTTTTGGTATAAAACCTGTCGTGGCTCAGCTCATTCTGTATCCATAGCAGGATCAGCATGGCGCTCGCCATGCCGATGGTGAGGCCGAGAATATTGATGAGTGAATAAAATTTATTCCGAATGGCTCCCCGCCACATGATTTTGAAATAATTTTTAAACATAGACCCTGGTTTAGGATGTTTGACCGGTGGAATGGCTGAATTTAAATTTATTGGCCATAACATTCTTTCTCAATACACATACCAATATTGAAGCCTTTGTGAGATAAGGCTTTAAGTAAAATCTTTTCGCAATATCTGTATCAGAACCGAACAGTGATTGTACGCTGTCTTAACCCACTTTATATAAATTGTTCTTCACGGCATAAGCCTGTTCATAAAACGGTATTGCTCCCGGACAATTTAGATGTCATTATATCAGTAGGTTACCGTGTAAAATCGAAGCAGGGTGCGCGCTTTCGCCAGTGGGCCACGCAAAGATTAAAAGATTACTTGGTGCAGGGCTACGTCATTAATAAAAAACGCCTCCGGGAATTGCAACAAGTGGTCAGCGTCATCCAGCAATCAATGGCGAAAGCATCGGGCAACCATATTTTATTAAAAGTCACCTCATTCCGTCCTTAAGCTGCGCACAGGGTTCATCAGCGCGGCTTTCAGCGACTGGAAGCTCACGGTAAGCAAGGTGATCAGCAGGATGCCGGCGCTGGAAACGCCGAAGATCCACCAGGAAAGGGGCGCCCGGTACGCATAGTTCTCTATCCACTTATGCGCTCCGAACCACGACAGCGGCACGGCGATGAGGATCGAGATGGCCGTCAGCCCCAGGAATTCTTTTGACAGCAGGCCCCAGAGATTGAACACACCCGCGCCAAGTACCTTCCTTACGCCGATCTCTTTTGTGCGCTGCTCGGCGACAAAGGCGGCGAGGCCGAAGAGGCCAAGACAGGAAATAAAGATGGCGAGACCGGTGAACACGGCGGCGAGATTGCCGATGCGTTCCTGCTCCTCGAATTTGGCGGCATATGCCTCGTCAACGAACTTATAGATGAAGGGACTGGCGGGATTATATTTCTTAAAGACAGCCTCCATTCGCGTGAGCGCGGTATGCGTGGCCAGGCCCGGGTTGATCCGGACAATGATAGTTCCGGTATAGCTGCCGCCAACAAAAACAGCAGGCGCAATGGTGTCGTAAGGAGAGGCGTTTACGATATCGGCCACGACGCCGACAACGTGATATTCTTTGCCAAACAACTTCACCGGCAACCCGATGGGTTCTTTCACGCCCATGTCTTTTACAGCCTTCGCATTAAGAATAACGGCGCTGCTATCGGTCGGGTAATCACGGGAGAAATCGCGTCCGGAAACAATATGCCAGCCGATGGTAGACCCATAGTCCGGGGTGACATTGACGTTATTGAAGGAAACAGCGATCTGATCGGGTCGCTTTCCGGGCCAGTCCAACCCATTCCCATTCGCGAAATTGGTGAGCGTCATGTCGGATGCAGCGACGTTGGCGGCAAGGCCGCTTTGTATCAGCTCGGTGCGAAGCGCCTCATAGTGCTGGCCGATCTCGGGCGTGTTCATATCGACAGTGAAGAGCCCTTCGCGGCTATAGCCAACGGGCCGGTCCTTCGAATATATGATCTGCCGGAAGACGATGATGGTGCCGATAACGAGGGTGAGCGAGACGGTAAACTGCAGCACGACCAGCACCTGGCGCGGCAGCGAGGCCATGCGGCCGGTCTTGAATGTTCCTTTCAATACCCTGACCGGGTTGAAGCTCGAAAGATAAAAAGCGGGGTAGCTTCCCGCCAGCAGGCCCGTGAATAAAGCAAAGCCGAGGAGCGCTAACCAGAACATCGGTTCAGCCCAGGGGATCTGCATGTCTTTTGCCGCCAGCCGGTTGAAAAAAGGCAGCGCTAATTGAACGATGCCAAGTGAAAACACGACCGCAATGAGCGTTACAAGCACGGATTCGCTTAGGAACTGGGCGATGAGCTGTCGGCCGAGTGAACCGATGGTCTTGCGGATGCCTACTTCTTTTGCGCGTCGTTCGCTGCGCGCGGTAGACAGGTTCATGAAGTTTATGCAGGCGAGCAGCAGCACGAAAAGGCCGATGGTACCGAAGAGCCAGACGAAACGGATGGGGCCGCCATCGGGTTTACCGTTTTTAAAATCGCTCCAGAGATGAGCTCTGTCGAGCGGATAGATAAACGCATCCTCATGATAGTCTTTGATGTGGGGGCTCGGTACGTGGCGAACCCGGGCGGTAGCCTGTTCGGCCGTAATGCCTGGCGCCAGTTCCACATAGAGCCTACCGTTATGATCTTGCCAGTTGGAATTCGAGTTGAAATAACTGTTGGCGGGGTTGTACCATGGAAGGATGGCCTGGAGACCATAGAATGTCGTGTTCCGGGGTAGGTCCTCATATACGCCGCCAACCCTGAATTCTACCCGGTTACCGCCTTTCACCATTTTGCCGATGGGATTGGTATTACCGAAAAGGGCGGTTGCGAGGGATCGGGAAATGAGCATGGTAGACGGGTCTTTAGCAGAGGCGAAGCCGCCGCTGATAAATCGAAAGCCGAATATTTGCGGCATCTCCTTCTGCGCCCAGATCGCTTTGCCGCTCACGATCCGTTCTCCGTAGCCCATGAGGCCCTCGAAGGCGGAACCGCTGGTGAGTGCGGTATGGGTGAAGAGATCTGAATATTGCCCGTGAAAGACATCGCCCCATGGCATGGAGATGACGTCGCCGGTGCCGTTCTGACCATCGTTCAGGTAGGAGTAATGCATGGCGACGCCGATCTGCCGGTGGTTGGGCGCATAGTGATCGAAGCTGAGCTCATCGGTGATCCAGAGTGCAATGAGGAGAGTGAGGGCCATGCCGGCGGCGAGGCCGGCGATATTGATGAACGAATGCACCCGGTGTTTCTGGAAATTGCGTATGGCGATGGTTAGAAAATTCCTGAACATATGATTTTGAAGTATATCATGATCACGACCAAAAGAGTACCATCTTTTTATTTGTTCGTAATCATGCGATTATAATTTCATGATTTAATGAACTGTCCGGTTCCGCACACTTCCTGTTCTATTTTATGCCAGCCCGCCAATTCGTCTTTGGTAGATTGAAAAAATATTTGTGAAACCGAATAGTTGCACATATATTTGCAACCGAATAGCTTCATAAGTAAAATCATTGAACCATGAGACGAGACGTATTTCAGGCCATAGCCGACCCCACCAGGCGGGCGATCATTGTGCTCATTGCCCTGCAGGCCATGACGCCCAATGCCATTGCCGAACATTTTGACACCAGCCGTCAGGCGGTTTCCAAGCACCTGCGCATTCTGACGGAGTGCGAACTGGTGTCGCAAAAACAGGAAGGCCGGGAGATATACTACCAGCTTCAAATCAACAAAATGAAAGAGATAGACAAATGGCTGAACCAGTTCAGGAAGATCTGGGAAACCCGGTTCAACCAGCTTGACGAAGTATTATCAACCATTAAAAACAGGAAAAAATGAGAAGCAACTTATTATTCGATTTTACGGTGAATAAGGAAAACAGCACCGTGAACGTAAAACGTGAATTTGATGCAAACCTCGAATTGGTTTGGGATGCGTGGACAAAGCCCGAAATTTTAGATCAATGGTGGGCGCCAAAGCCCTACCGCACGGTAACAAAATCAATGGATTTCAGGGAAGGCGGAATGTGGTTGTATGCGATGGTCAGTCCGCAGGACGAGAAGCATTGGTGCAGAAATGACTATCGAAAAATAGAGCATCAGAAGAATTTCTCAGGCCTGGACGCTTTCTGCGATGAAAACGGCAAAGTGAATGCCGATATGCCGAGAACATTATGGACAAACACGTTTGCAGAAAATGCCGGGACAACCACGGTAAATGTTGTAGCGAAATACGCAAGCCTGGCCGACCTGGAAAAGATCATCGCCATGGGCTTTAAAGAGGGCTTTACCATGGCGCTTGAAAACCTTGACCAGTACCTGGAAGCGCAGTTTCAGCTTCGCCGGCAAAACAAGACCAGCAATGCGGCCAGGGTCTGCAGCTATCTGAACTTCCCGGGCAATACGGAAGAAGTGTTCCTGTTTTACAAATCGGTTTTTAAAACGGAATTTGTCGGGAAAGGCATCCAACGCTTTGGCGATATTCCCGCAGATGCAAATCATCCGCCGGTGGCCGAAGCGGTAAAGAAAATGGTATTGCATGTTGAGCTGCCCATTACCGGCGGTCATATTTTAATGGCTACCGATGCGCCGAAGGAAATGGGATTCACGCTTGTGCAGGGTAACAATATGCATATCTGCATAGAACCAGAGACAAGAGCCGAAGCCAAACGCATTTTTGATGAACTTTCCGCAGGCGGTAATATCACGATGCCATTGGCGGATATGTTTTTCGGTTCATACTTTGGCGAGTTCACCGACAAATACGGGATTAACTGGATGATTAATTTTCAAAATAAATAAAGACAACCGGCTGCCGCAATGGCTGATCCTAGTCTTCCTTTACAATGTTTACCGGCCCAGTTAAACCCGAAGGAATCAACGGAGATTCTTTGGTGAAATAATTCCAGGTAGTGAAGCAATATCTTCCTTTTGACGGCCTCGGCTGTTTTTTCAGGAACCAGTCCGGGAATTCTTTCAGGAAACGGCCGTTATCAATGTGACCGGGAAGCCATTCACAGTCATCCGGCTCCTGTTCATCGCCGATAAGGCGGTTGGCCCATACGTTTGTCACCTCGATACGCAGAATATTGTTCTTGTTTTTTAAGCAGTCCGTTGGTATCCTTGCCCGCCAGGGAGAGGTCCAGATTACCCCAAGATCATTCCCGTTGATATAGACGTGTGCAATATGTTTCACTGCGCCGAGATCGAGCCATAAGATTGATTTTTTCCCGTCGATTGCGATGGAAGGCAGATCAAAAGTTTTCCGGTAAACCGCCGTGCCGCTATAATATTTAATGCCGGGGTTTATATTTTTTGTCCAATCCTCCAGCGTATCGAACTGAACGGGTGTGGCCGGCCCGCCCCAGGCAGAATCGAAGGATACTTTCCAGGGGCCGGTGATCTCCATAACTTTTTTTAATGCGGCAAAGTTTTGTTTGCGGTTGTCCGGCCCCTTTATGCTCTTTTTTCTGAATACCAGGAAATAGCTTTGCGCTTTATCGAACGGGATAGTGATAAAAGTTTTTTCATCTTTTTCTTCAAATTGATAAAGGGTGCGGATCGATACAGATACGGGATCCCATAATTCGGGTTGCATGCCGGAAATATGGAAAGAGCAATTGGCCGATCCTTTTTCGCGTGCCGTGTTTGCAATAAAATAAATGTCCGTATTGCCCTGACGCCGGTGTGTAAATTTTATCTTGATGCTATCCGTTGTGACGGCGCTAAAATCATTTTCGCCCGCGGCGGCAAAGGTTCCCCATTGCAGCAGTGCCTGGCAGCGTTGCCAGTATTGTACGATCGCCCTGGCCGGTTTCCACCAGGTTTGTGTGCGGTCGAAATGAGTTCCCCAGCGGCCCATGGTAGCGCCGGGCCTGTATTTATCATCCCAGGGCTGCTCAACGAAGCGATGGATCACAAAACGGTTCACCCCAATGCAATAAGCTTCATCGCCGATCGGCTTCAGCCATTCAGGATATTCGTCCCACTTGCTGTCGATCGGTTCACCCGTA
>DASZRP010000235.1:0-7490 GCA_035548895.1 Puia sp.
GCGAGCCCATTTGTCAAAATAGTATGAAGGCTCTGTATTTTTACAGAGCCTTCTTTTTTCTGACACTCAGCGTTTACTGATTATGATGAAAAGACCTCTGATTCCTGCCATCTCATTGTTATTCCTGCTCGCCGCCTGTCACCACCACCCGGATACACTCTTTCAACAGATTGCCTCCGGCCGGTCCGGCATTGACTTCAACAACCGGATCACCGAAAACGATTCGCTCAACCCGTTAGACGTTGTGAATATCTATAACGGCGGCGGCGTGGGGATCGGAGATTTCAACAATGACGGACTGCCCGATATCTATTTCGCAGGGAATATGGTCTCCGGACGACTCTATCTCAACCGCGGCAATTTTAAATTCGAAGATATTACCGAAAAATCCGGCGCAACCGATGAAGGTCGCTGGGGCCGCGGCGTATCGGTAGTGGATATCAACAACGATGGGCTGCCGGATATCTATATCTGCAATACGGTTTACAAAGATTCGCTCCGCCGCCGGAACGTTCTTTATATTAACCAGGGGCCCGATAAAGATGGTATCCCCCATTTCAAAGATGAGGCGGCTGAATATGGCCTCGACATTCATGTTCAATCTACCATGGCCAGCTTTTTTGACTACGACAATGACGGCGATCTGGACATGTACCTGACCGTTAACGAAGCGGCCAACGGGGAAAATGTCACCGTGTTTCAAAAACGCGACCATGTGAATGCTGCACCAAGCCTGGGACGTTTGTTCCGAAACGATATGGACAGCACGCTCAAACACCCCGTATTCCATGATGTTTCCGCGGAGGCCGAGATAAAATACGAAGGGTTCGGACATGCCGCCACCGTATGCGATATCAATGGCGACGGATGGAAGGATATTTATATCTCCGACGATTTTGTGTCGAATGATATCCTGTATATTAATAATCATGACGGGACTTTCACCAACCGGGTGAGGGATTATTTCAAGCATACCTCCTATAACTCCATGGGACAGGATGTGGTAGACATCAACAACGACGGTCTGCCCGATGCCATCGTGCTCGATATGAACCCGGAAGACAACTACCGCAAGAAAAAGATGCTGGCTTCGAATGGCTATCTCACTTATCAGAACTTCAGCCTCTACGGTTACCAATACCAGTATGTTCGCAATTCCCTGCAACTGAACCAGGGAAAAAGCATCGGGGAAAATGATTCCCTCGGCATACCGGTATTCAGCGATATCAGCCTGCTCAGCGGCATAGCGCAAACCGACTGGAGCTGGGGTCCCCTGGTAGCCGATTTCGACAACGACAGTTATCGCGACCTCGTAATTACCAATGGCTTTCCACGCGATGTTTCGGACCACGACTTCATGGCCTACCGGGCCCGCTTCAACGGCCTGGTGAGCAAGCAGCAACTGGTTGACCAGATCCCGCAGGTAAAGCTCCATAACTACGCCTTCCGGAACAATGGCGACCTCAGCTTCTCCGATAAATCGACCGACTGGGGCCTGGCGACGCCCACCTATTCTAACGGGATCGCCTATGCGGATTTTGACAACGATGGCGCACTCGACATGGTCATCAGCAACGTGAACGGCGAAGCCGGCTTATATCGCAATACAGCCCGGGAAAAAGATACGGTAAGCACACACTACCTCGAGATCAGGTATCTGGGGAATGAACGAAATATCAACGGCCTGGGCGCTGTGGCGACGATCTACTACGATCATGGCAAGCTGCAAGTCTATGAAAACAATCCCTATCGCGGCTATCTCTCCACCATGGAAGGCATTACGCATTTCGGACTCGGCAAAACTACCCGGGTCGATTCTGTCGTGGTCAGGTGGAATAACGGCAAGCAGCAAACGATCAGGAATGTGCCGGCCGACCGGGTCATCACGGTGAATGAAAAAGATGCGTCAGACAACAGTCCTGAAAATACCCCGCAACCTGAAAAGCAAACCCTTTTCCGGGAAGTGACCCTCGCTTCGGGAATCACCTACCGCCATCGTGACTACGACTACATCGATTTCAATGTCCAGCACCTGTTGCCGCACAAACTTTCAGAGTACTGTCCTGCCCTGGCCGTCGGCGACCTGGATGGCAACGGATTCGACGACCTCGTGATCGGCGGCAACAGCATTTATCCGGCCCATCTGTTGCTGCAGCAAAAAGACGGGCGGTTCATCCAGAAAGATTCGCTGCCCGGCCTCAAAACCGCGTCCCGCCAGTCGAAGGACGAAGGGATCCTTGTATTCGATGCCAACGGCGATGGCAAGCCCGATATCTATATCTCCAGCGGTGGTTATGAATTTCCTTCCGGAAGTATGAGTTACCAGGACAGGCTCTACCTGAATGACGGAAAAGGAAATTTCCGGTTCGACTCTTTAGCGCTGCCCGTCAATCATACGAGCAAGCTCTGCGTACGTTCCATGGATTATAACGGCGACGGCAAACCTGATCTGTTCGTATCGGGTCGGGTTGAACCGGGGCAGTACCCCCGGCCGGTGAGCAGCTATATTTTCCGGAACGATACGGAGAATGGCAGAGTAAAATTCACCGATGTAACGGCCGAAGTAGCGCCCGATCTTCGCCGGGCTGGCATGGTATGCGATGCCTTGTTTACCGACTTCGATAACGACGGGCAAACCGACCTGATCGTGATCGGCGAATGGATGCCGGTCACTTTCCTGAAAAATGAAAACGGGAAATTTAAAAATGTGACCGCAGCCAGCGGGCTCGGGCAAATGACAGGATGGTGGAACTCCATTGCTGCCGGTGATTTCCGGCATAGCGGCCGCACAGATTATATCGTCAGCAATATCGGCCTGAACACATTTTATCGGGCCAGCGAGCAACACCCCGTCCGCGTAATCGCCAATGATTTCGACAAAGGAGGTACAGTGATCCCCATCATCTCCTATTTCCTGCCGGATTCCGCAGGCAATATCCGGGAATTCCCGGCGGAAGGTCGAGACGATATCATCCGGCAGTTCCCAAGCCTGAAGAAACGGTTCCCCGACTACCGGTCGTTTGCTACAGCTACCATGGATGAACTGCTCACACCACAACAGCGGCAGGGCGCTTTGCAGTTGCAGGCCACCATGCTGCAATCCGTTTACCTGCGGAATGACGGTGGCGGAAAATTTACCGCTATTCCTTTGCCGAAGGAAGCTCAGATGTCGGTCGTCAATGGCATGGTGGTCGATGATTTCGACGGAGACGGAAATCTTGATGTGCTGATGAATTGCAATGATTACGGAACAGGCATTTCCGTTGGTCATTACGATGCCATGAACGGGTTGCTGTTGAAAGGTGATGGCGCCGGAGGCTTTATTCCGCAAACCATTCAGCAGAGCGGCATCTTTATACCGGGCAACGGGAAAGCCATGGTCAGGCTTGAAGGCAGTTCCGGAAAATATTTAGTGGCGGCAAGCCAGAACAAGGATCTATTGAAGCTATACGAATTGCAAAGAAAGGCCAGAATACTGCGCGTTGCCCCCGACGATGTAAGCGCCGAGATCCGCTTTAAAAATGGCAAAGTCCAGAAAGAAGAATTCTACTATGGGAATTCCTTTCTTTCCCAATCCGGACGGTTTATTCTGGCCGGCCCGGATGTCGCCGATCTTACTATTAAGAACAGCAAGGGGGTCAGCCGGGAGATCCGGTTGAATAATTAATTAATTGCCCGGTTTACTGGGTAAGTGTCGAATGTTCTTTATATAAGCGCTGGTATAGTCAGGATAGATCGCGATCCGATGTGTTCTGACCAGGTTTGCGATATCCTGCTTTGCCCCGGTCATTTGCAATATAATGGCTCCTGATGGAAGCTCAGGCATATGGCAGTCGACACAGTCCTCCTTCAGTTTCCCGGAGCTCAATCCCCTGAAGCTGCAAAAAGGATGATCGGCCCCGTTATGACAGGAAAGACATCGTTGGGAAAAAACCTGGATATTGCCGGCTTCCTGTTGATGCGGATCGTGGCAGCTGGTGCAATCCATGAACGACTTCATGAAGCATTTGCTGCTGGTCAGCAGACCGTACTGATTGGCATGCACATCGAGCGTGGCAATATTCTCCGGCAGGAATGCCGGTTCAGAAAATTGGTCAAGCGTATCGCCGCTTTGAAAACTGAAAGCCCGCTTCAGCGGAATTCGTCTTCCGGAGTGACAGAGCGCACAAAGGTCCAGTTTCTGTTGCCGGGAAAAAGATCGCGGGTTAACGATATCGGTGTTGCCGCCTGCGGCTGTCGCCTGTTCGTAATGCATTACATGCTGCCGGCCGGGACCGTGGCATTTTTCGCAACCAATGCCATAGCACATGCGGGAGCTGTCGAAGAAATCCCCGGACTCGTCAGGACTATGAAAAACAGCCTGGGCATAAGTGGTATGGCACTCGAGGCAAAATGAAGAAACGCGCCGGTTGAACAGAGGGGAATCTATCGGAAAACCGGGACTATTGCACCAGCTATGGGTCGGTGTGAAATAAGAAGCGGGAAGCTGAAAGAGCTCATCCCCTTCCCAATACAAAAAACTTTGTCCTTTTTTTCCTGAACCGATAACGATGCCGAAGCCTGTCCTGCGAACCTGTTTGCCCGAGCGCCAGAGGGTTTGAAAAAACCCATCGGCTGCATGTTCCATCATGAGCGTGCTGCCGTTCGCATATACCAGCCGGTTACTGTCGGAACTGAAACTTCCGTTGACGAAGGGAGCCCGGGCCGGACGGGAATCTAAAAAATGTGCTGTATGAACAAACTGCTGATAGATGCCGGGATGACAACTGGCGCAGGCTGCGGAGCCCGTGAATGCGGAGTACCGGTTATCTGTCACAGACTCCCCGCTTCCCGGGTGCAAGCAGCGGGAAAGGAGAAAAACCACCGGCGCCATAAATAAGATTATTCGGAAGGGACCTGACATCGTGTTTGTTCTCGCCCGATTAACCGCTAAACGTTATGCAGGATAAAGTTATGCCATAACCAAGGTTTGCGATCAAAATAAAAAATAAAACATGAAAAGAACATTAACCGCTTTCTGTTCACTGTTGTGCTTTTTTTCAGTCTGTGCTCAGGGTATCGCGCCGGTGAACAAAAACGCTACGCCCGAAGCCCGTCGGCTGTTAGCCTATCTCTACCGGATCAACGGAAAATACATCCTCAGCGGAGAACATAATTTCAACCAAAACATGAACCAGTTCTCCGATTCAGTTAAAGCAATCACCGGAAAATATCCGGCTGTTTGGGGAACCGACTTTATCTGGAACGGAATGCAGGATAATGGCCAGGCTATTGTAGATGAAACCATCCGCAAACACCGTGATGGCTATATTGTAACCCTGATGTGGCACCAGGGCCGCCCAACGGATAACCCTCCCTTCGGCTGGAAAGAGAGCGTCCAGGGAAAACTAACCGATGCCGAATGGAAGGAATTAACGACCGTGGGAACTCCTCTTTACAAGCGCTGGCTGGCCCAAATAGACATAGTAGCCGGCTACCTGCAGCAATTGAAAGAAGCCCATGTGCCCGTGCTCTGGCGGCCATACCATGAAATGAACGGAATATGGTTCTGGTGGGGAAATAAGAAAGGACCTGATGGCATTCAGAAACTATGGAAGATGATGTACGACCGCTACGTCAATCATTTCCATCTCGACAACCTGATCTGGGTCTGGGGCGCCAATGGACCACGGGATATTCCCGGAGATGAAGCTTATGATTACAAAGACTTTTATCCCGGACTTAATTACGTGGATATTCTCGGCGCGGATATTTATCACATGGACTATGAACAAAAGGATTATAATGACCTGCTTCAGCTTGCTCATGGTAAATTGATCGCGCTGACCGAATGCGGCGAACTGCCCAACGGCATTATCCTGGATGCGCAGCCAAAATGGTCATGGTTCCTGGTGTGGACAAACTTCATCTATACGAATAACAGCCCCCGCCAGGTAAGGGAAGTGTACGATCGCCCGCAGACCTTGACGCATGATGAGGTGAAAATAGAATGAAGGAGTTTTTTCGGCTCTGCCGGTTCTCCAGATGGAGCGCGAAAGAACTTGTCTTTTTTAGAGCAAACCAGTACATTTGCAGCCGCTTAAGGAAACCATTGCCCGGATGGCGGAACTGGTAGACGCGTCAGACTCAAAATCTGGTATTGGCAACAATGTGCAGGTTCGATTCCTGTTCCGGGCACTACATTAAGTATCAAAAAAGTCATAAGTCATTGATTTATGACTTTTTTCTTTTTCGTTAATAATGACTGTTCGTTTCAGCAAGCACTTCCTTTATTCCGTCTTCATAGCTCGCAGGCACAAAATCAAAGGCTTCGCAAAATTTTTTGCTGTCGAAAAAATAATCCTGGTTATTCTGGTATTGCATTTCGACCAGCTCCCATACCGTTCTGTTAAAAAGACCTGCCAGCGATAAGAGAAAAGGACTAAGCAGGGTATAAGAAGCTTTGACGCCTTTCAGGAAAGCTGCATGGGTAATAAATTCTTTGCCTGTCCATCGCTGCGAAGAAGTCGGCAGGTGCCATACCTGGTTGTACGCCTTGTCTGTATTGCCCAGTATTGCCGTAGCCCTAGCCGCATCCGGCGTATAGGTGAAAGAATGTATTTTATGCACGTTAGATTGCCAGCTGGGCTTTTTGCCCTTTGAAACCGGACCCAATACCATAACATTCAGAATGCCGTTCTTTGCTCCGGGACCATAAAAATCAGCGCTTCTGGCGATCAGGGCCAGCAGGCCTCTTTGAGATATAGCACTCATGATTGCCTTTACGATCTGCAGTCGCACTTTGCCTTTTTGTGAAGGCGGATTCAGGGGACTTTCTTCTGTCATATGCGGAATCGCCTGCCGATCGTACATATACACATTGTCGAAGAAGACCAGTTTAACGTTATGTTTCAGGCAGGCAGCGATCACGTTCTCTATAATAACCGGCCAACTCTTTTTCCACACCCGCAAATCGTATTTCAGACCAGCGGTCAGGTAAGCGATCGTTGTGTCTGCAACGGCCTTGTCCACCTGTTCGGCAATTAGTAAATCCGCAGACATCAGTTCGTCATCGCCGTTTACCTGTTCCGGGTGACGTGATACAAGTCTTACCCGATCTGTATATTGCTTTAACTCTTTTGCCAGCAGCTTGCCAATATCTCCGCCGGCGCCAAGGACGACTTGCGTCAT
Source organism: Puia sp. (assembly GCA_035548895.1). Lineage (GTDB taxonomy): Bacteria > Bacteroidota > Bacteroidia > Chitinophagales > Chitinophagaceae > Puia. The sequence continues at coordinate 7,171 of DASZRP010000235.1, forward strand.
ACTGATATCGTTTAATTTGAACACGAAATTACGATATGCAATCTACCATCTGTTGTTTTCTTACCTGGCAACGCGAGGCGCAATTGCCCCCTGAAATGTCGTATTTAGCCGCCTTCATTTCGAAGATACCGGCTTAGTTTTGAAAATAAATTATTGAACTATGCGCAAGCTGATAATGAGGATGTCGATAACGGTCGACGGTTTTGTCGGAGGTCCTAACGGGGAGAACGATTGGGTCTTCAGGAGTTCGGATGAAACTTCGAGGGCTGCTGCCGTCGAGCGGTTTTGGGAAGCAGGCCTGATCATCATGGGCCGCAAGT
>DASZRP010000236.1:0-11818 GCA_035548895.1 Puia sp.
TGGGACAAGCATTTTAAAAATATCCGCGATTTTATACCGGTATGCCGAAAGCTGGGATATCAGGGAATGGTCATGACCAGCTGGTCTACCTCGGGCGAGTACGATGCGGTTCATGAGTCTTCATCCGATCTCGTCGATCTCTATGCTGTTCGCCATGTTTATCCGCTGGCTGGTTTTAATATACTTCTTGCAGCCTATTCCGAAGCTTTGCGTACTGATAACCCTTTGAATATTCCGCAGTTTGTCAGAAACTATTGCGCAATCCGTTATGGCTTTAACACAAGCCAGACAGATTCGTTCTGGCATGCACTGACTGCTGCGCCTTATGAAGTATCGCAGGGCGTTGTCAGTGATCCAAGCGTCTCTTTACCCATTCTTATCGACAGCGCGAGACAGGCAGCGGCTATATTGCATTCGCTTAAACCGTCAAAGGGTGAACCGGAGTTCGAACATTACCGGTTGATGGCGGATATCAGATTATTCTATCTCGAATATCAGGGTATCGGGGCCGAAGCCAACGCCGCATCGTTTACATCCGATCAGGTCCCGGCGCTTTTGACCAGGTTGAAACAGCTAAAAGCTAAGGAAGCGGGTTTGAATAAAAGATTTGCCGAACTGAATAAGGCCGGGCTATATCCGGCCGAAATAGCTGAGGAGAATCAGATACGCAATCAAAAGATCGATTTGCTATTTAACAGGCTGGCCGGTATTCGTTAGTCTGTTAAATCAGGAGCCTCCGACTAAAATATCGGAGGCCCCGATTTGTTTTTCTTCATTTCTTCTTTGTGGCGCAGAAAGATCACGCGGGCTCCCCGTGATGAAGTTTCTCTCTCATTACGGTCGCTGCACTCACCATATTGATCAGGGCCTGTTTAGTCTCCGGCCATTTTCTTGTCTTCAGTCCGCAATCGGGATTGATCCAGATATTTTTTGCTGGCAATAGTGCTATGGCCTTTTCCAGTAGGGCGATCATTTCTTCCACAGAAGGCACCCGGGGAGAATGTATATCGTATACGCCGGGGCCGATCTCGTTGGGATATTTGAAATCACTGAACGCTTCCAGCAACTCCATTTGAGAGCGAGAAGTTTCGATGGTAATGACGTCGGCATCCATCAGCGCGATATGCCTGATGATATCGTTGAATTCGCTATAGCACATGTGCGTATGAATCTGCGTTTCGTCTTTTACACTGGAGGAAGCAATCCGGAATGCCTTTACTGCCCAATCCAGGTAGGCGGCCCGGTCGGCTTTTCGCAGGGGCAGTCCTTCCCTGATGGCCGGCTCATCGATCTGGATCACCTTAATGCCGGCGGCTTCCAGCGAACTCACTTCATCCCGTATCGCCAGGGCGATCTGAAATGTGGTCTCCGACCTGGGCTGGTCGTCTCTCACAAAGGACCATTGAAGAATGGTAACCGGGCCGGTCAGCATGCCTTTCATCAATTTATCGGTCTGCGCCTGGGCAAACCGGCTCCAGGTGACCGTCATATCTTTGGGGCGACTAACATCACCATAAATGACCGGAGGCTTCACGCAGCGGCTGCCGTAGCTCTGTACCCAGCCGTTTCCTGTAAACAGGAACCCATCCAGTTGTTCCCCGAAATATTCCACCATATCGTTTCTCTCAAACTCTCCGTGCACCAAAACATCCAGCCCGATTTCCTCCTGCCAGCGGATGACTTCTTTCGTTGCCTTTTCAATGGCTTCGGTGTATTGCGGATCGGATAGTTCGGACTTTTTCCATTTCGATCTGAGCTGCCGGATATCGTCTGTTTGGGGGAATGAACCGATGGTGGTAGTCGGGAAAAGCGGAAGCCTGAAACGCTTGTGCTGAATGGTCTGCCTGACGGGGAACTCATTCGCTCTTTTGGCATCCCTCTCGGTGATGGCCGCTACTCTTTTCTTCACCTGATCCTTATGAATAAGGGACGAGGTTCTCCGGCTCTGTATCGCTTGTTTGTTCTTTTCCAGCCGATCGCTGCCACTGCCTTCGGCGATGTCGTTGAGTTCGTTCACTTCCTGCAATTTTTGTTTTGCGAAAGCCATCCAGTTTTTGATCTCTGCAGAAATGTTTTTTTCCAGGTCCAGATCAAATGGCGTGTGCAGCAGGGAGCAGCTCGGCGCGATCATGACCCGGTCTTTGCCAATTTTATCCTTTGCCTTCCTGATGAATTCCAGGAAACGGCTGTAATCGTTCTTCCAGATATTCCGGCCGTCCACCACGCCGAGCGACAGGGAAAGCTTGTCGGGGATGACAGACAATATCTCATCCAGTTGCTGTGGTGCACGGACCAGGTCGATATGCAAGGCACAGATGGGAAGATTCGCAGCCAGGGAGCTGTTTTGCTTCAAAGCGTCGAAATAAGTAGCGACCAGGGTCTTCAGGTGCGGGCAATGCTTTCTTATTTCTGCGTATGCATATTGAAAAGCCGCTCTGTCCTTTTCCGTTAAATCCATGGCCAGGAACGGCTCATCCAGTTGCACCCATTCCACCTGGTAAACGTCTTTCAGTTTGGTGAGGATCTCGATATATACCGGCACGAGCGCTTTGATCAGGTCGATGCGCTGAAACCCGGGCTCTTTTTCCTTGCCGAGCAGCAGATAAGACACCGGTCCGATGAGCACGGGCTTTGGCGTTCTGCCTAAAATATTTTTTGCCTCGCTGAGCTCGGCGAAGACTTTTGTCGAGAAAACTTTGAATTGCTGATTTTTGGTGAACTCGGGAACGATATAATGATAATTCGTATCGAACCACTTGGTCATCTCCATGGCGGTTATATCCAGGCCATCTTTCTGATAGCCTCTGGCCATAGCGAAATAGAGATCGATCTCGGCATTGCCTTTAATATCCGTGACGACGGGAGCATACCGGTTGGGTATGGCGCCGAGCAGCAGGGACATGTCGAGGGTCTGGTCGTAGAAGCTGAAATCATTGCAGGGTATCAGATCGATGCCTGCCTGATGCTGCAGTCTCCAGTGTTGTTCGCGGAGATTTTTTGCAACCAGGAATAGCTCCTCCCGGGTGGTCTTGCCTGCCCAGTACGATTCACTGGCCTTTTTGAGTTCACGATGGGCGCCCACGCGCGGGTATCCCAGATTGTTTGTCAGCATACGCAAAAACTTTTAGGTTAAACATTAAATGAATAATGCCTTTACGTTTAAGTGTATGCTTCCGGAATTTGAAAAGTAAGAAAGGATGCAGCCTGTTTAGGGTTGCTGCTAATCCTGACTTCTGCTCTAAACTGCGAAAGCATTCGTCCGGTTCTCAGGCAAGTATCTGGCTTTCCCGGCTTGGGCGGGGGATTACAGTTGCGCAACAGCCCATGATTTGCACATGGTTCCTTTTTAATATTCTTCGGTTTGACAGAAGAATAACCTGAAAACGATCATTAAAGTAAAGAACGGAGGGCAAAGATAAGATATTCTGCCGGAGGCCGACAAAAGATATTAGATTTTGACAAACCCGGATACTGCGGCAACTTTATAAATATTTCTTTAAAAGAAATGATATGGGAACGGATCAGGAGACAATTCGTCTTGCTAAAATTCTGTGGGATTACCATCACATGAACCATGAACCTGAAAAATCGGAATGCATACTGGCCTTGGGCAGTCATGACCTGCGCGTTGCGGAACGCGCGGCTGACTTGTACCTGCAAGGCTGGGCTCCCCTGGTTGTTTTTTCCGGCGGGCTCGGAAACCTGACCAGGGATTTATGGACGGAACCGGAAGCAGACCAGTTTGCCCGGATCGCTATCGGGCGCGGCGTTCCCTCCAAAGCTATTCTGACAGAGAACAGGTCAGCCAATACGGGAGAGAATATTCTTTTTACCGGCCAACTGCTGAAAGAAAAACAGCTCGATATCACTCGTTTTATTGTTGTTCAGAAGCCATATATGGAAAGAAGAAGCTTTGCCACTTTCAAAAAACACTGGCCGGATAAGCAACTGATCGTCACTTCTCCCCAAATTTCCTTTGAAGACTATCCCGTCGGGGATATCAGCCTGGAGCGGGTGATCAATATTATGGTCGGCGATCTCCAGCGAATAAAGCTTTATCCGGGGAAAGGATTTCAGATAGCGCAAGATATACCCGATAATGTGTGGCAGGCTTATGAGCGGCTGGTTGCTCTTGGATTTAATAAGCATCTTGTAAATTAAAACAGATGAAAATAACGATTGGTACCGCTTTTTCAGGGCTAATGCTGACCTGCCTGGCGCTTACCGCCAGGGCACAGCAGAAATATGTTCCCGACCCCGACACCGCGATTCATAGCCGCCTGCAGGAATGGGAAGATCTTAAGTTTGGCCTGCTGATGCACTGGGGCACGTATAGCCAGTGGGGCATTGTTGAAAGCTGGAGTATTTGCCCGGAAGATGTTGGCTGGGCTACCGGAGCAAGAAAAAAGGGAGAAAACGAGGATAATTATGCGGAGTACGTAAAGAACTATGAAGCCCTGCAAAAAACATTCAATCCGGTGAAATTTAATCCGGATAAATGGGCGGCAGCTGCAAAAGAAGCGGGTATGAAGTATATGGTGTTTACTACCAAGCACCATGACGGGTTCTGTATGTTCGATACGAAATACACAGATTATAAGATCACCGATCCGAAAACTCCCTTTTCAACGAACCCGCGAAGCAATGTGGCTAAAGAGATTTTCAATGCCTTTCGAAAAGACAATTTTTGGATTGGGGCTTATTTTTCCAAACCCGACTGGCATAGCGATTATTATTGGTGGAGAAAATTTCCTCCCAGCGACAGGAATGCCAATTATTCCATCGTCAAGCATCCTGACCAGTGGAGAAAATTTATTAACTACACCCATAACCAGATACATGAACTGGTGGACGGCGATTATGGAAAGATCGATATTCTCTGGCTCGACGGCGGCTGGGTGCGTAAAACCAGTGACAAAGAAGTGATGGAAGACCTGGCAGCAATTACAGAAGGTTCCCGGGCATCGAGAAATCCTCAGAACCAGGACATCAATATGGATAGCCTGGTGAGCAGCGTACGAAAAGTAAACCCGAAGATCATTGTCGTAGACAGGGCGGTGGAAGGGCCTCATCAGAATTACCTGACGCCGGAGAATGAAATACCGGAAAAGGGACTTCCTTATCCCTGGGAGACCTGCATGACCATGGCCACCAGCTGGAGTTATGTGCCTAACGATAAATACAAATCGGCTGATGACCTGATAAAAAAACTGGTGGATGTGGTGAGCAAGGGAGGCAATCTGCTATTGAATATCGGGCCTGGCCCGGAAGGTGATTTTGCTCCTGAGGCGTACGACCGGCTAAAAGAAATCGGCCGGTGGATGAAGGTGAACGGCAGCGCGATTTATGGCACGCGCATGTATTCAAGCTTTAGTGAAGGAGAAAATATCCGTTACACCCAAAGCAAAGATGGGAAGACAGACTACGTTTTTCTATTTGATTATCCTGAAACAGGGATCCTGCGATTGCAAAAGCTCAGGCCGGCCAAAAAATCAACAATCACTTTGTTGAGCGCCAATAAAAAACTTTCCTGGAAAAATACAGGGAATGAGACCGATATCACGCTCCCTGCCAGTTTGAAAACTACGGGGAATCATGTATGGGTGTTGCGGGTGGAGTAAATTGAAGCCTTCCGGAGATAGGGATTATTTTCCATGGCTCCGGAGGTCGAGCGGCCTTCGGCCCTATCTCTTCCTAAAATATTTTTAGCCCTTCTGAAGCATATTTTTTGATCTGGGTGTCGGTGCTGATAAGCGTATAATTATTGACAATTGCCTGCCAGATCAGCATGCGATCAAATGGATCTCTATGATAGGTCGCTTTCAGCATGTGGTAAGTGCAGCTCTCATTTGGAGACAGCGGTTTAACTTCAAAGCCTATTGCTTCGCACAGACCGGGTAGATCTTCCGGCAAAAATCCGGTAATACTTAGCTTACCCAGAGCGTTTTTAAGGGATATTTCCCAGAAGCTGATGGCACTCACAATAATCCGGTTATCAGGATCGACAAGCAATTCCCTTAATTTCTTCGAGAGCTTCTTCGTGTCCGTGATAGCCCAGATCATATAATGGGTATTGAGAAGGCAGGTCATATACCCAGAAATTCTTCTTCCGTTATTTTAAAATCACGGCTGAAAGTTACTTTGGCCTTCCCTTCCAGGATACCTATTTTCCTTTTGCCTTTTTTTGTATTTTTTGGAACCAGCCGGGCAACGATTTCCTTCTTCTTTCCATAGGAAATGCCAATTTCTTCACCGGCTAACACCTTTTTCAGTACTTCCGAGAAGTTTGACTTAAATTCTCCAACACTCAGTATTTCCATATTGGCCCTTTTTTTAAAGATACTTAATACTTGACAACTTGTCAAATAAAATGACGAAATAATGGATTTTGAGAATTCCCCTCAAACGCTAATTTTGCGCCCGGAGAGATGGCAGAGCGGTCGATTGCGGCGGTCTTGAAAACCGTTGAAGGTAACACTTCCGGGGGTTCGAATCCCTCTCTCTCCGCTAACAACCAACAAATGCCCAGCCGTCAGGCTGGCATTTTTGTTTGGACGCGTTGCAAGCTTGCTTGCGAAAGCGGACAAAGCAAAAATGAAAACGAGCGAAGCGAGTGGGCATTTGTTGGTTGTTGAAGCCCCAATCTGGGATCACGAGGAGCGAAGCGACGAGTAGTCCCTCTCTCTCCGCAGTTTATTGTAAAAAACTATCCAGATAACCGAATATTGTTTGCGTTTGGTTCATCAGGCTTACATGCCCCTGCGAAGGGACGATGGCCAATTGCGATTTGGGCATTGCTCCAAAATCAGCACATACAGCACCTCCCAGTAATTGATACGTTTTTATCAGCTCAATTTTATCCAGCCCGTCATTGTCACCCGCTATCAGCAATACGGGAGAAGTAATCTTCGCGATGTTATTTTCACCCATGTTGTATGGTTCGCCGGCTAAAGCAATCATCTGTTCCAGGAACTTTGTCCATTTTGTTTTGTCGGGCGCTACCGCATCATATGCGGCTTGCATAGGCGTGTTCATAAAAAGTTCAGGCTTCATGCCTTTAAACGCATTATTTACTTCCGGCATCCAGCCACTACTTTTATAAGTGGAAGAAATAACCACTAATTTTCTTAACCTTTTCGGGCTTTGTATTGCAAACTGGTAGGCCACCGAGCCGCCAAAGCTATATCCTACTACATCCGCACTGTCAATTTTCAGATAATCCATTACTCCTTCCACATCACCTGCTAAAGTAACACGCGATAATTTTCTATCTGAAAACGGGGTATGCCCGTGTCCCTGCAATTCAATGGCTATTACTTTTCTTGTTTTTGACAATTCAGGGATTAATTGACCCCAGTTCGTCTCAATGGTCATAAAGGAGCCATGCAGTAAAATGACAGGCTTACCCTCGCCGTATACTTCGTAATAAACTTTGATACCATTGACAGGTGCGTAGCCACGGCCGACAGGTTTGATTTGCTGTGCATTGGATAGAGATGCTGCGGTCATAATGATTGCGGTTAGTAGTATTGATTTAAGAAGATTAAGTGCTTTGAATGAATTTTTCATGATGGCATTCAACTTTTGTCAGGGTTTTATTGATAACGTAAAGCTGGAATTCAAATCAGGATTTGACAGGGTGCAAAAGCGACAAATTAGAGGTAGATCTCGACAAAATATTACCATTATCCAGTTTCAGATATTTTCCTACATTTATGCTACTAATTGCTTTAGGGGAAAAATGATTGCCATGCCACTGAATGAGGAAAGACATTATAGCGAACAGTCGTTTAAATGTCTTTTTGACATCTATAAAAAACGTGTGTTCAGTTACGCCCTGGCCATCTCCCACTCCCCTTTTATCGCCGAAGAGATTACCCAGGAAGTATTCATCAAGCTCTGGCTCTACCGCGATAATCTCTCCCGGATCGGGAATCCCGATTCTTATATTTTCACGATGGTGAAAAACAAAACCCTCAATTACTTACGTCGGGCGGCGCATGAATCTAAGGTTTTGGAAGAACTGCAGCGAAGTATGATTCCGGGAAATGCCGAGGAAGATGCGGCAATCACGGCCGACCGGAACAGGCAATTAAGACAGGCCATTACCCTGCTGCCGCCTCAGCGACGCCTGGTTTTTCAGTTGAGCCGGGACCGGGGGCTCAATCATCAGCAGATCGCTAACCAGCTTCATATTTCTCCCAATACCGTCAAGAATCACCTGGTGACGGCCATGAGGTTCATCCGTAAATACCTGAATGCGATGAATTCCCTGATCGTTTTGCTTCTCTCCGCTTTCCGCTTCTAAATGGGTTGTCCATTATTTTTCAGCCGCATACAAGGGCAAAAAATATTTTAGAGACGGATAGTCCTTCTGTTATCCGGAACTGTCTTTATTAATTCAAGCCCATAAATAATAAAAGGATGGATTCTTCGACCAGACTGAATTTTCTTTTTGAGCGTTACCTGCGCCGGCAATGCAGTCAACAGGAGCTGGAAGAGCTGGTCGCCCTGTTGCAGCAGGACCAGTCGCCGGGATCCTTAGGGGAACGGCTCAAGGCGCTTTGGGAACAGGTAAAAGATGCGGATCCGGCCGAATCCGTCGATTGGGAACGCATGTATGAAACGGTGATCCATTCGGAGGATAATCTGCCGGCGATCGGGAAGCGAAACAGTCTGTATAAATGGAAAATCGCGGCGGCCGTGCTGGTGCTGGTAGCGGGAACACTGTTCTACCGCCACTTGAATCAGCCTGCGCCTGCGAAGGTTAATGCTGCTGTTCAACCCATTTCCCAAACCGCTATTGCCAATAACTCATTGCCCGGCAAAAAGCAAACGATCCATTTGCCCGATGGCAGTACGGTGATATTAAATAATAACAGCCATCTCGATTATCCGACTGCTTTTGCCGGCAAAACAAGAGAGGTTTATCTGACCGGGGAAGCCTATTTCGATATCCGGCACGATCCTGCAAAGCCCTTCCTGGTGCATGCGGGAAAACTGGTTACCCGGGTATTGGGAACGGCGTTCGATATACGCGCCTATCCGGGCGACGGTTCCATCCAGGTCACTGTTACAAAAGGCAGGGTGCAGGTGATGAAGGAAGACAAGTCCTTGGGCTTAATTACCGCCAATCAACAGATCAGCTTCAGTACGGGAACAGGATCCTTCGAACAGAAAACAGTAGATACCCGGCCATTAGTCGCCTGGAAACCTGAAGAGGTCGCTTTCAATGATATTACGATGAAGGAAGCTGCCCGGCGGATCGAGCAGCGATTCGGATACACGGTTGAATTCGCGAACCCGGAGATAGAAAATTGCCGGGTAACGGCCACATTTTCGACCGACGATATGATGGATGAGATATTAGCCGTGATCTGCACGGTCACCCGTTCACAATACAATATTCAAAACCAAAAAATCATCATCGATGGTAAAGGCTGTAATCTATAATTAAAAAAATACACCCCGGGTGGCTCCGGGATGTATGTAATGGTGTTTCAAACAATTAGGTGTAATTATTTAAAACGGATCAAAACTATGAAATTTTTATTTCCTGCCGGGGGAAGGCCTCGTTCATTCCTTTCGGCAACTGCACGAAAACACAAATGCCGGATCATGAAAATCAGTTGTTTGTTCATTGTCCTCGGATGCAGCGGTCTACAGATGCTCATGGCAGGACCTGGAAACGCCCAGGGGCTCAATGATGTGAAGGTCAATCTGGAGCTGAATCACGAGCCGCTGAAAGCAGCTTTTACGAAAATTGAAAAACAGACCGATTACCGGTTTGCCTATAACAAGCGCGAGGTAGACAGCTACAATAGTCTGAGTCTGGCCAGGGACAACTACTCCATTCAGCAGGTGCTTGAATTGCTGCTGGTGAACACGGATTTGTCATTCCGGCTGATCCGTAACAAGATCATTATTTTCAGGAAAGAACCGGAGCAAAAAGCCGCGGAACCTCTGTCGGCTGCTTTTGCCCAACAGGACGGCACAATAAAAGGAAAGGTAACCAATGAGCAGGGTGAACCCGTGGCGGCAGCCTCTATTGTGCTGGTCGGTCTGGCGAATAAAGGAACTGCGGCAAACAATCTGGGTGAATTTACTCTTTCGGGCATCAAGCCCGGTACCTATACCATCCGGATCTCGGGGGTCGGGTTCGAAGTATTAACGCAGCAGGTTACGGTTACAGATAATCAGGTACAGGAATTGAATTTTCAATTGCATGCTACGACGAGCTCGATGGATCAGGTGGTAGTGACCGGTTATTCGCGCCAATCCAAGCGTGATGTTACCGGTGCAGCATCGACCGTATCTGCCGAAGCAATTGCGCAAACGCCGGTTACCGATATCACCACAGCCCTGCAGGGCCGTGTTGCCGGCGTTTCAGTCGACGATCAGGGAGGCCCGGGAAATTCAGGTGTGATCCGCATACGGGGCATCGGTTCATTAGGAAATAATGACCCGTTATATGTGATCGACGGCGTGCAGATAAGAATTGGCGGCGGCGGCGCAGGCAGTCAGGATATTGCCAACCTGCTCAACCCAAATAATATCGAAAGTGTAACGATCCTGAAAGACCCTTCACTGACGGCGCTCTACGGTTCCGAAGGATCTAACGGTGTTATCGTTATTACGACAAAGTCCGGCAGAAAAGGCGATCCGCAACTTCAATATGATGCCTATGTAGGATCGCAGATGCCGAAGAAATTCCCGGATATGATCACGCCCCAGCAGCAGGCGGACGCTCTATTTAAGTCTTACGCTAATTCCGGTCAGAATTTTCCTTACGGATCTTTCTACGGCAACGGAAGTTCGCCGGTGCTGCCGGATTATATTATTGAAGGACCGACACCGAACCAGGGTGTTGCGGCAAACGATCCTGCCGCTGACCCTTCCTTATATAATTTCAACAACTATCGCATTCTGCAGGCCAATAAATCCGGCACCGATTGGTGGAAGACCTTGTTCAAACCGGCGTTCATTCAGAATCACCAGTTGTCCATAAGCGGCGCAACGGATAAGAACAATTATGCGGTTACCTTCGGCTATCTCGACGACAACGGGACCATGCTCGAGTCTTATTTTAAAAGACTGTCTTTACGGGTGAATACGGACTTTAAGGTCAAGCCCTGGCTGCGGGTCGGAGAGAATATGGAAGTTTCCTATACGACGAATAATACCATCTCGACCAGCAACCTGGCCAACAATCAGAATAATTTCAACAACAGCATCACCGAACTTTATGCCTTGTCTCCTTTACTGCCAACACATGATATCGCCGGCAATATTGCCGGGACCAACGGCGCCTCGGTTATACTTGGTGGCAGCAATCCGCTGATTGAAAGAACTGCGTCGACCAATTCCAAAAGCTATACGGAAGCCATTATCGGGTCTGCTTATATTGAAGTAGAACCCATTAAGAACCTGACTTTTCAAAGCCGGATCGGCGTGCAGTTCGTTCCCAATCAGTATCATTCTTTCTCAGATTCATTTCCGCAGCAGCCGATTCCCAGTCATACGACCTATTATTACGAAGGCGGTTCCTACTATACCGATTGGCGTTGGACAAACAAGCTGGCTTACAGCTACACCCTGAACGGCATTCATAAATTTTCTGCTTTCGTCGCCTACGAAGCGAGGGAGCTGAAGTCGAGGTACAACGAGATCATTATGACCAACCTGATCTCTAACGCGCCGAATTTCCAGTATGTGCAGGACGGTGTGCTGGATCCGAACTTTCCGCCGCAGGGACTTGGCTCGGTTCAGACCAGCCTCTCGACTTTCGGTAACCTGACCTATTCGCTGATGGATAGAT
>DASZRP010000237.1:0-14598 GCA_035548895.1 Puia sp.
AATAAAAAGAAAAGGCCGTCTGGAACCAGGATCCATTCTTTCCGGTCACCGGCAATTTGTTCCAGTGATTTTATCAGCAAACGATAAAGCTGCTGCTGCCATTTCATTGCAGCAGTGTGCCTTTCGCTCTCAGCCGATTGCAGGTAATGAATCCATTCCATGGCTGCCCTTCGAATCGAATCTCCCGCGTTGAGCTGCAAATGATGAAATCCGTCGCTCGTAACGACGAATACCTGAATGGAAGCGTCCTCATTGCTGATGCTGATCAGGGCCTGGCTTTTCTGCAGCGATTCCTGCAAGCGCTGCACGGAAGGATAATCCTCCTGGTATTTCAATTGATAATACCGGCTGTCCCGTTCCAGTTTTTTTTGCACGATGGCCAGTTCCGATTCATATACCGACCTTTCTGCATTGATCTTTTCAAGCGCATCCGGAGTCTGCTCCGCTTCTATGCTCAACCGGGCAATGTTGAATTTGATATTTCTTTCCGTTCTGATCAGCGAGTCATTCTCCCGATGAACAAAATGGAAATTCTCCTCCCGTAAATTGGAAGCCATTACCGAGGCCTTGCTTCTTTCGCTGATCACGAAAGCTTCCTCCAGGTAGCGGCGGTTCGGGAACAGGCTATCCAGCTTCAGGCAAACCGAAACGGCATGCTGATAAACGGTCGCGCTTTTCTGCTTCAGCAGAATTTTCGCATCGTCCATTTCATAGCTCCGTTCAATATAGGTAAGCAGAGAAATTGTGCTCCGGTAAGCATCAAGCGCCGAGAGAAGGTCTTCCGGATTCGCTGTCTTTTTGTATTGCTGTTCCCAGGCAAGCGATTTCCGGCTTAGCGCATCGAACAACCTGTAATAGGTAAAAGTCCCGGTGAAAACTGCCGGGTTATGCCGGACCGTCGTATCATTGAAATTTCCGGAGAAGAGGATGATCGCTTGTTGAAGATGCTGAAGCGCCGCCGCGGAATTGGAAAGTGATAGGTCCAACTCCCCGCTGTAAAGCATATTAATTCCCGAATCAATCTTATTTGTGCTGAACCGGGATTCCGTTTTGCGAAAGCGCGCCAGCCAGTAGGCTGCGGAGTCCGTTCTCCCCGACTCCATTTCAACCCTCGCCATTTCATTCAATACCCAGGGAAGCCTTTTCTGGTCTACCCGGCGAAAAGCCGACAGGGCTTCCGCATGTCGATGCAGCCCCGCATAGGCCCTGCCCATATTCATATAGATCTGATCCGGGAAGACTTTTTCCTGAATGGCCTGCCGGTAAATAGCGAGCGCCTCGTCGAAAAGATTCAGGCGGTAATAGCAGGTTGCCATATTCAGTCTGACGCTCAACAGGCTCAGCTTATCCGGTTCCGGCTGCTGTTGCAGCAGCATCAACCCGCGATTGAAATAGTTCTTTGCCTGGAGATAATTCCCATTGTCGTAGAATAATACACCGAGGGTGTTGTACAAACGCACGCGATCCTCGACGGCTAATTGCCCCTTCCCATCCTCTTCTGCCCTCAGCAGAAAATAACTGGCGGAATCGAAATTGTTCAGATTGTAATACCCCGCGCCGGTAAAGACATCCATTTTTCCGCGGTTGGCCGCATCGGGGGCCAGGGTGATGGCATGCAGGTATGACCAGGTCGCCCGGTTGTAATCGCCTGCCAGTTCGTACAGCACGCCTGACTTATAAAGGGATTGAAAGAAGACACTGTCTGTTTCCCGGTTTCTGGTGAACCGGGGCAATGCATCAGTAACCTGACGAAAGCCTGCAAGCGCTTCCTGATTCGAGGCTTCGGTGGCATTGGGAAGACTGTAAAGCCGGTCTGACCGGGAATAAGTCCGGTACAGATCACGAAGTGCCGGAGGATCGGTTCTTCCGTCTTTAAAAGCAAACGATGCCGGTGCAAGCAGCAGTATAAAAAAAAATTTCCCGGACATAAGCTGAACCGATATTGGACTCAGCGTTTAACGTCCGGGAAAAGGGCAATATTGTCAGTTACTCAGCGTCTAATTGTAGCGGGTAATGATGATCAGCGGAGGCCTCGGCGAAGCAGGCGCCTTACTTAACAAGAGGTCTTCCAGCGTATTCAGCAGCTTGTTAGTGATCGAGGCCAGCAAAGAGGGCGGAATATCCGACTTTTTGTTATAGAACATGAACTTGAGGCTGATCTTCTGAGGCGCGTAATTACTGTTATCGTCCAGTTTGTAATAGATCGTGGTATTGACCGTTGTGCCGTTGATCGGCAATAACCCAAACAGGCTATTCTTCATGGTCTTTCTCAGATCGATCACCCCGGTATGGTTGTCGATTTCGATACCCTGGTTCTTGGCGTAGTTGTTATAGTCAAATTCGCAACCCTTTCCTCCGGAGCTGCCGGTACAAATTGGCGGAGCCGTAGGGTCTGCATTGAAATAAGGTCTTGCGGAAGTATCGCTGAGCGCCAGCACATACACACTATCCATATAGGCCGCCCCGGCCACAATCAGCTGGGAGATACAGGTATCGGTCGTTCCCTCCTTTACAAAGCCAATATCATAACGTGCGCCCGTTTCACTCTTCGTAAGGTCGATGGCGCCCGTATGCGGGTTCAGTACAAGTCCACCGGGCCAGGACATATAAGTCCCCTCTACATTGCCGTTATTTACCGGATAGATTACATAGTCGGAACCGTTAGTCGGCTGCGGGTAAACGATCGAATCACCATAGTCCGGCGAGTACGCGCAGTTTGTTGAAGGGGTTTCCGGGTAGGGGATATCAAGTGTGTCTTTCGCCTGGGCGGTATCTGTAATGGCCCTAGCAGAATCGACAGTGGGTTTGGGATTTGTCGTTGTTTCCGGTGGTTTTACCGTTTTACGGCAGGCTAAAACGCCAAGCAGGACGAACAGCAGGGCAAGGGCGCCTGCCAGCAGATTTTTTTTCATGGGTATTCGGGATCTGGTTAAATGCAACTACAAGATATAAGTAAAACCCTGTATCTGCAAGGGTTTTCACGAATTCCGGTGTAAAAAATACGGTGCTTTCTGCCAGCCTTTTTCCCATTTCGGGAGAAGAAAATCCTTACAATTTGAAGAATATTTTCTTCCGGTACAACCAGAAACAGAGAAACCACTCCAGGGCAAAAACCGACAGCGAGATCAGTATTCCGGTAATCAATCCGGGAAATCCGAAGGGCGACAGGACGCCGCCGACCAGGGTATGCATATAGCCATAAAGCCAGCGATCCACCACGATCTCGAAGAAGACGTAAATAAAGATCGAGTTCATTCCCACCACCTGGAAGAACCAGATAAACCGCTTATGATCCAGGACGTCGATCCAGGTATAAAGCAGGGCCAGGGCCAGCAGGCAGTATCCGCCGCTCGCCAATACAAAAGAGCTGGTGGCAATGCGTTTAATGATTGGCGTTATACCGAACCGGTCCAGCGCATAGCCTGCCGCCAGTGTCAGAACGCCGAACACGACAATACGGGTAAGCTTGTCTTTATTTTCTTTCAGCTTGATCAGCCATTTTCCGGCTACGGCTCCCCAGATGGTATGGGCAGCAGTCGGAATGCAGTTGATGGCTACCCAGCCGCCGGGATTGATCTTATGCATCAGCAGGGTGTCGACATAGTTGCCGAAATTATGCTGATCGGTGAAGGGCTGATCAAAGCCAGGTATATTGGCGAACCGGTAGAGATATTCCGTCAGCGCCAGCAGTCCGATACTGAAAAGAATTTGATAAACCGGCTTCCAGCTGAAAATAAAAAAAGCCACCAGCATGGTAAAAGAGAGCTGCGTAAGCACGTCCCAAAGCTCAAACGATAAATGATCTCCCCGCACCGCATAGTCAAGCACGCCCCAGAAAAACAGCCACCCGCTCCGGCGAAGCGCTTTCCCGCCCTGCGTCTTCCAACTTACACCATTCACTTTTTGTTTATAAATGGAATAAGCCATCGCAACGCCGGCGATAAACATAAACCCCGGTTGTATCAGGTCCCAGAAATGAAGGCCGTGCCAGGGATGATGAAAGAACTGGCCAACCACAGGTTCCAGCACCGTGCCCTTTGTCCCGGTGGCGAATTCTTCGTAGATCCTGCTGCTTTCGAGCATCAGCAGAACCATGATCAGTCCGCGAAAAAAATCTAAGGAGGCAAGTCTTCCGCCGGTTGAGAAATTGGCGCCGTAGGTTTTGTAGGTGGGGTAAATAATCATGGTTGACTTATTGCTTATTCCTCCGCTTTATCCGTCACGCTACGGTTCACCAGAAAATACCCTACGGAAAGCGCAAGGATCAGGGCTGCTAAGGTAAGCTCTGTTTCCGGTTTGGATTCATAAATATCCAGCATCAGTACCTTCCGGCTCACTGCAATAAGGCAGATCACCAGGATGATGCGAATCTTGAAAATATGAGACTTATCGAAAATTCGCACGGTTTGCAGCACTTCCAGAGCGAGGAGCACATTGAAAAAAAGCACGATCACCGTTTTGCCGTATTCCGGCGCGTACCGCAATCCCACTGCTTTGAACCGCTCACTGAAACTCTCAAAGATTTCCCAAACCAGGGCAACAACCTGGAAAGAGATTAGCAGCAGGCCGGCGACGATAAGTACCTGGGAAACGATCTTTTCAAATTTGGTTACAAAGCGCTCCATATGCAAGTCGTTTATTGGTTTAAAATGCTTCTGCAAAATTGATGTAAAAACCTTTAATGTTATGCGGTCCGAAACCCATATCGAACCGCAGGTTCGTATTGTTCTTGCTGTCCACCTTAATCCGCAGGCCGCCTCCATAAGATAGATGAAATCCATCTAATGAAAGACTGGAATATTTGTCCGCGACGCGGCCGGTTCCTATCCAGCCAACGACGCCAAAAATATTCCAGACCGGCATCCGGTATTCCACCTGGGCATCGACCAGTACGTTGTCGCGATAAGCGCCTTCATAGTAACCACGCATTTTATTGTCACCCCCCATCAGCGCAAGCTCAAAGAATGGCGTATTGCCATCGCAATAGGTAGTTGTAGCCTGCAGGGCGATAACATGCTTCAGCCAGGGATTAAAGTACTTCCGGGCATCGAAGTCGAATTTTTTAAACTGGTACTGGCTGCCCAGGCCTGGCAAATAAAACA
The DNA here is from genome assembly GCA_035548895.1 of Puia sp. Taxonomy (GTDB): domain Bacteria; phylum Bacteroidota; class Bacteroidia; order Chitinophagales; family Chitinophagaceae; genus Puia. The sequence continues at coordinate 5,103 of DASZRP010000237.1, forward strand.
AAAACTTGCTGATAATATACGATCCTTTATAGGGGTTATAGCGGTTGTCGCGCGTATCATATGCGCCTGCAAAGCCAACACCCACGCACCATCCGCCCTCCACACCGGTCACCTGCTTTCGGATAAGAAAACTATTGCTGTCCGGTTTAATGCTGAAATAGTCCGACACGTCCCAGGAAATGCCGGCATAAAGGTTTTTTGCTATCAATACCATACCCGTTGCAACAAACTGCGCGCGATCGTATTGCACTTCTTCCACGCTGTCCCTCGTCACGTCATTCCCGATACCGAAAATATATTCCGGCTGGCGCTTATAGTTGACATAACTGATGACTACGAACCGGTTTTTATCAAAGAGCAGCTCGGTGGCAACCGATGCATTGATCCGGCCCTTGGTGGAAACGCTCACCACTTCCGAAAGCTTGGAGGGTTTGGAAACCGTGTCTTTTTTGGAGAGATGCAACAGGTTGAATTTCGCCAATCCGACGATCGTACCCGCCTCCTCCGAATAGGAGAAGATCGGTACCGGAATGATCTTGAAGAGGGCCTCAGCTTTTTTATTGAAACGATCGAAACCCGAAAGACTGTCCTTTTTCGGGGGAACCGAATCGGTTTGGGCCGATACATGCAATGCTGCAGCGACCGCAATAACGATCAGGAGAATTTTAGTTGACAAGGTTCAGTGTTTTAAGGTCATGTTGATAGGGTCCTGTTTATTTCAGCCAGTTGCTCCCGAACACAATGTAATAGGCCCAGGTATCTGGCCCACGCGCCAGATCCACGCCCATCCTCAATCCGAATTCCCTTGCCACCAGGTAACGAAAGCCTACGCCGCCACTGACGACCCATTTGGCGCTTCCAAAATCCGACCATTCATCGAAGGCCTTGCCCGTTCCACCAAAACCAACAATACTCCATCGCTTTATAAAGTCCCAGCGCGCTTCCAGTTCCGTCAGGATATCGGCGTTACCCTGATAGCGCACTGCGGGAACGCCGCGCATGTCAATATAGGGAAGCAGATAGAAAGGCGGCGATCCTAATGATTGCTGCCCGTCCACGCGCCATCCGCCAACCAGTTTGGAAGAAATTGGTTTATAAGCGTACATGTAGTAATTCATCCGCCAGTAATTGTAGTCGCTTCCAAAATAGTTTCCGGAATTGCCGACATCAAAATGCACTTTCATTCCGCGGTCGGGCGTGAATATATTATCACGGTTGTCCAGTTCAACAACAGCGCCCAGCAGACTCACCGTACTGCTGGTATCGATCGGCTTGACAAAAGAAGGCAGGGTTCCGGTGTAGTGAAGATCCGTTTTCAGGAAAAGATATTTAAGGCCGACATACCAGTTGGAAAATTGAATTCTTTTTATTGCCTGAAGAAATACCGGGATGGTTCTGAAATTAAAATTGAACTCCTTCTCTCCCACTTGCGGAAAAGTATGATAGAAGGCCATGTTTACGTTGGCGTAAGCGCCTCCCACCCGGTATTTGATCCGGCTCTTCACCAGAGTGCCGGAACGAAACAGGCCAAGCATCCAGGTTTTATTTAAAGTATAAGCAGCAAACCCGCCGGTAATATCCGGAGCAACGGGAGTGATCCTGCGCCGGCCGTCTACTGAATCGATATAGGGCGGCTTTTTTTTCAGGAACACCGGGGCCAGGGCCAGTCCGAAGCTACCCAGGGAAGGTTCAGTAATGATATAAGGAATCGGCACAAAGCCCTTCGCGTCGATAATATATTCACTCAGGTCAAAAGCATGATCAAGCGAATCCTTTAAGGAAATATGTTTTTTGGGTTCCTGCGCTCGAACGAGAGAAACAAACCCCAATACAAAAAAAAGTATGCATAAAATAACCCTGTATGATGCGGAGCGCTTGTTCATGTCCGTTTAATAGTCATATTTACCGCCACCGGTAATTGCCTGAGATCAGCACTGACTGCCTGCCTCCGAAAAATCCAAACTCCGTCCGGAATTGCCAATGGTGATTCAATTGAAACTGGCCTCCTGCACACATACTCCAGTTCGATGTCGGCCGTTTGATCAGCGAATAGGAAATTGTCGCGTCCCCGGGATCCAATCCGTTAATCTTGTCGATTATCTTTTGGGCGATCGCTTTAACGATCGCCTGTTGTGGAGGAGTCAGGTCCTGGAACCACTCGGGGGTTCCGTTGGCCGCTGCCTCCAGGTCTGTTTTGTTAGCGTTGGTTTTCAGGTCGCCGACGCTGATCGTGCCTTCCGTCGTGCGATTGATAAATACGCCCGGTGCGCCTACCCAAAGGGCGATACTGCGATCAGGCCGCTCCTTAAATAGAAAATTCATTCCGACACGAGGCGTCACCATGGTGGTACCGATGGTTCCTTTGATATTGTTCATTTTCGTCCAGGTGTGATTGATATCGCCCAGAAATATCATTCCGTGATAACCAAAAGCGAGGGTAGTACCCAATCCCACGGTGCTCCCGTTAAAGTTTGCCGTAGTATTGAAAGCAAAAGGCTCGGTGATGTTAACATCCGTCTGCGCCCAGGAGGCGCCGGCAATGCCATAGAGATCGGCAAAAGGCAGTATCCAGACATCCGGGCGTACCGTAACACTTTGTATCCTGGCCTTCACTTCGCCGAATTTGATGAAGTCTAACGGCACCGGTTCCATATCGTTGAAGCCCACTTTCAGATCCGAAATATTGACCTGCTGTGAACCGATATAGGTGTTCAGCATAAATCCATACGGGTATTGCAAATCGAAACCTCTTTTGGAAAGTTTCTTTCCCCAGATCGGGAACAATGAAGGATAAGTTGAATTCTTGATACTGTCTATATAGTTCTGGTGCCTGGGTCCCAGCTTCATACCTGCGCCAGCCTGGGCAAAAAGATGATTTTTGCAGAAAATAATCAAACAGACAACAACAAATATTTTCTTCATAAATCAGCAGCTTTCAAAGGTTAACAGGATTAACGGTTATAGGCCATCTGGCTTTGGGGAAGGTCCTTTACACACCGGAACCCGACATGGTTGGAAGCAGAGCGGTATTCACCTTTACCCCGGGTGCCGACCATATAGCGGGTGCAGTACTGATCTGTACAAAGAAATGAACCGCCCCGCTGCACTTTTTTCTTCTGGTCCGGTTCATCCGGATCTAACGGAGAGTCCGGTCCTGTGGGATTTTTAGCCACGCCGGATGCGGCCAGCTTGATGTAATAGTCGGGTCGATACCAGTCGTTGCACCATTCCCAAACATTCCCCGCCATATCGTAAAGGCCATAAGCATTGGCCGGGAACTGCTTTACCGGTGCTATACCAATAAAACCATCTGCGCCATCGTCTTTGGAAGGAAATTTTCCCTCATAGATGTTCGCCATCCATTTGCCGTCAGGTTTGAACTGATTACCCCAGGGATACAGGGCGCCCGCTTCACCACCGCGGGCGGCGAATTCCCATTCCGCCTCCGTGGGTAAGCGCTTTCCGGCCCATTTGGCATAAGCGGCAGCATCCTCCCAGCAAACATGAACAACGGGATAGTCTTCCTTTCCATTGATATTGCTTTCCGGCCCATAAGGATGTTTCCAGTTGGCGCCGTGCACATAATTCCACCACTGGTAGTAGTTATTCAGATCGCTGGTCGCCGTTGGCGTAAATACGACAGACCCGGCCACCAGGTTTTCATCAGGTGCGCCGGGAAATTCTTCACGGGTCGGCTTGCGCTCTGCTACGGTAACATAGCCTGTGGCCTTTACGAAAGCGGCAAACTCCCGGTTCGTCACTTCCGTTTGATCCATATAAAATCCATCCACATAAACCCGATGCACGGGCCGCGCGTCATTCATCGGCTGGTGCCCGCCATCCTGCATACCTACCGGGTTCACACCGCCCATACTGAATTCACCGCCCGGTATCCATACCATGCCGGCAACAGCAGCCGCAGGCTTCATCGTGTTCACCACCGACGGTCTGAAATCACTGCCCCCATGTTGCATATACAGCGCGCTGTCTTCCGGATAAAGTCCATTCGACGTACAGGAAACTGCGCCGTCCGTTTTTAGCTTCGCCAGATCAGTCTGCGACGACGACTGTTCAATATTATGACAGCCCAGTACGGACAGAGACAAGATTGTCGGAATCAACACACGATTAGTTCTTTTCATATACAAAGTTTTCATCTCGTAATTTACGGAATAAGCTTAGCTTGACTGATGTTCTTTCTCTCTTTTGGCAGCGGCCTTGCTTGCACCAATCGGGATATAGATATTGAGAAGCCAGGCGCTGTTGTGCTGGCCTCCCGGGGCAGTTTTCATGATGTCGGTGAATCCATAATAATAGCGAATGCCAAGACCCATCGAAGAAATAGCGCTTGTTAACCGGTACATTAATCCCATCGCGGCTCCCACATTGAAACGGGTGAACTGATCCTCCACATTTACGGTGTTCGTGAGCTCATTCCCGTCTTTCTTGGCTTTAAAGATGTCCTGCACGGAGAGGTTCAAATCTACCTGTGGGCCCGCCTCCACAAACCAGCGTCCCGTTACGCGATAGCGCATAAGCAGAGGAAGGCTCAGGGCCTTGATCTTGCGCTGCACATCTCCGTCTTCAAACAGGGAGTCTATTCCCGCATTGCCTACGGAATAAGGTGGAATCTTCGCAGCGCCGAAAGCCGATTTCGGATCGGCCTCCGGATGAAAATATAAGCGATCTGTCAGCTTCCAGTTAAAATACAGGCCCAGCGCCAGAGCGGGCCGGTATTTTGAATCGATATTCGTGATATTGCAAAGCGTCGGGCTCACCACCAATCCGAATTCCAGCTTATCCGAATTCAGTTTGTCTCCAAAGAGAATGGAAATGAGCACCTGCCCCGTACAAACCCGCATGGAGCAGAACAGCAACGCTATAAGCGTGTATCGTTTTATTGAGATTGAGCACTTTGCCATAGGCGGTCGAGATCGGGGTTTAAAATAATATCGGTTCTCCTGTTCCTGGCACGACCTTCCGGTGTGCTGTTATTGGCTACCGGATCATATTTAGATTTCCCGGCGGCGGTTAAACGAGAGGGGTCCACACTATAGTCGTCACGCAGCGTCTTTACCACTCCGTTAGCCCGTTCGGTGCTGAGATGCCAATTGCCCCCGCCCTTCCTGAACTGAACACTGTCGGTATTACCGACAACAATCACTTTAAGCTTGGGATAGTCGTTGAGCACACTGGCTAACGAAGCTAACGCGGCTTTCCCATCTTTGCCAAGTGCAGAGCTGCCGCTCTTATAAAGCAGTTGGTCCTGCATCCGCACGTACACCAGCCCGTTGCGGTAATAGACCTCCACTCCCTTGCTTTCAAAATTAGCTAAGGCGGTCTCGATCTTCTTTTCCACTTCCTGCATGGTAGCATATTGCTGATCGACGACTTCCCGGACCGCGCTCAGCCTGGCCTCCGTTTCTTCGCAGTTTGCCTTGTAGTCGTTGAATTGCTTGACCATTGCTTCACGGTTAGAGGTCAGGCTGGCCACATTCGATTTCAGGTCGCTCACTTGTTGCTGCAGACTGTTGACCGTATTGGTCAAATCGGCATTTTGGGACTTCAGCTGACTGACCTGGGCCTCGGCAGCCTCGAGCTTTTTACCCGTCCCGCAGGAGGATAAAATCAGTAGGGCCAATGCGGCCAATGGAATGATGATTCTGTTTTTCATATAGCTCTTTTTAGTGTTTAAGTTCTTGTATGTCACTGTTGCTTAGCTTCCTTCATTTTTTCCTTTGCTTCTTTCGTCATTTCTTTCTTCTTCGCTGAGTAAGCCTTATACTGATCGTCGGTCAGCACCGCCTTAAGTTCAGCATCCTTGGCTGCCGCATCCGATTTCATCGTTTGCATTTTTTGCCGCCTGGCCGCAGTACTGGCTTTCAATTCATCCATTTTATTGGCATACTTCAGGTTGATGTCCTGTACCTGCTGAACCTGGCTATCGTTCAACTTCAGGTTGGTCTTCATCCAATCCGTCATTTTAGCTGCACGATCTGCTGCGCCGGGCATATCGTTTTGCGTTCGCCCGACAGACATCAGCAATACAAGCCCCGTCAGCAAAAGCAGCGGTTTAAAGATTGCTTTCATAAACTTTATTTTTAGATATTGATGAAATCATAAATCCCGCGACGAATGATAAAACGATCATCTTCTTCTGAATCCCCCGCCCCGGCCGCCGCCAAAATTGTGTGATTGAAACCGCTGCGTTTGCATTTGGCCACGTTGGCGGGCATGTTCTGAACTGCTTAACCCGTGGGTCGTATTAGTATTATGCTCGGGCGTCCAACCGCCATTTCTGTTATACTGGCTCCAACCCCCGCCGGCATCTTTCTTATATACATTACCGTCATGGCCCGCATATACATTGCCGTTATTGGTGTGTATTGCCGTGCCATTGGCGCCATGGGTTATCACACCCGCATTGCCGTTCGAAGTCCTGTACCCGGCCATTGTTCCGTTGGCCGTGGTAACATGCCCGGTTTGCACCCACTGATTGCCCCGGGAAGCTACTGAACTTCCCCACTGCGAATAAGCGTTATGACCCTGCACGGTTGAAGCACGGCCCCCGGTCCAGGGATTGTATGTTGTCGCTGCGGTTCTTCCACCATACCATCCCTGCACGCTGGCAGAACGGCCATATCTTCCTGTTGCCGGATTATACCAGGCGGCCGAACGGGCAGCGCCGTAAGGGCCATAGGCCACCCGGCCCGCCGCAAAACCACCTGTCCACGGATTATACACGGCGCCCATTCCGTAGGTCACCGGCCAGGGCCTGTATACCGGATATAGCATGCCAGGCCCCCACCACATGAAAGGCGGATAATACCAGCCCGTACCAAAGGCAATGCAGGCGCCCACCGTCATACCCAACACGAACATGCCGAGATAACCCGCCGTGTAGCTGCTTTCTACAGTCTCGGGCGTCGGGTTGCTCTGCACCACATAGGTCACATTATAAACCGGTGAGCTCGGTGGTATGCTGTAAATTTCTTTGGGCACCGACTCAGCCACTTTCCATGGACCACTGGGTGTGGTCGACATAAACCAGACAGCCTGGAAACAGAGATAATAGAGATCTCCGTCCCTGATCACTTTGGCATCCGTGTTTGTGGCGTACTGCAGATTGGTTGTCTCGATGTCTTTGAACTGCGGTTCGCCGTTATAGGTCACCTGCACTTTGGCCTCCGCCTCAGCCCGGTTTACGATGGCTGTGGTGGGAATCTGCGCTAACAGCACAGCATCGGCAGCCTGCTCCGTTCCCGGAACAGAAGAAAGCACACGTCCCTTCTTTGAGTTTTCGGGAATCTTTGCAAAATCCTTCGGCAGATCTGCACTGGTATACTCCCAGGGACCTGTAAACGAAGCTGATTTAAACCATCGTCCCGAAAGCAGGATATAAAAAGTCTGGGTGGCTTTGTCCAGAAAGATATCATTATCCGTATTCGCGATATAAAGCAGTTGCGTTCCCTGGATTGCGGTGTACACCGGTGCGCCGTTCAACAGGATCAGTTCCGCTGGCTTGTTGCTGAAAAAGACCTGCGGCGCCGAACCCACCGGTGAAGGCGGCGGGACCATCTTCTTCACATCGTCGAAGTTTTGTCCGGAAGGCAGCTTCTGCATGTCCTTCGGTAATTTGGTCGTCTGTTTCCAGGGCCCCTTCAGACTGTCGGAAGCCAGCCATACTTTATCCGCCAGTAAATAATATTTTTTGCCCGACTTATCGAAGAACAAATCCCAATTGGTGTTCACCACGAATTCCAGTTTCAGTTTCTCTATCGGCGCCAATACCGGATCGCCGTCCACCGTCAGCAAAATAGCAGGAGAAGCGCTGTAAAAAATTTCTGGGGGATCGTTTTTTACATCCACCCCCTGGGCGGTCGGCTTGCTCTGCTCCACGTCCGCCATCAGTCGTTCCAGAGAGATTGGATCGCCGCCTTTCGGGACGAGCTGCAAAAACAATTGTTTCATGAGGTTTGCCGAATCTTCAGACAGCGAAGGGAAATGCACTGCAGGAATTTTCAGGTCGCGCAGATAAACCTGGTGATTGTCTTTATCCACCAGGGTATTGGCCTCAAAATTGGCAACGCCCAGCACCTGGCGGCCGCCTTTGGGCGTAAGCGAAAAAGCCATGCGGGCTGTAATATCTGTATAGTCTTTCCATTGGTCTACCTGCGGCTGATAATATACCAGGGTATTCCCGTTCCGGACGACCTGTCTCGGCCAACCTTTATCCATGACGGGCTGACTGCACACGGACTGTGCATGTAAAAGCAGGATAAAGGTGGTCATCGCTGAAATAATAAATCGCGAAGGATTTTTTCGAATGGACTGGTAATGCATAACGGGATGTATTGCTTCTTTATAATTTAGGATCCAATTTCTTTTATATGGGCCATTCCTGCTGTTCCGGCGATATGATCGTTTTTTCCCTCACCCACTGTACGTGAATTTTTTTCCTGAACGCTCGTATGCCTTTCTTAAATGTTCTTTCTTCCGGCGGCTCACCCGGATCATTATCGAATGACCGTTTGTTATATTCATCAAGTTCTTTTTCGACCTCCTCAGCCCGGAAGCGATTTAGCTCTACGCCTAATGCCGGCGATTTCTCTGCGAGATCCACCCGGTCCCACCAGGCGTATAACCGGTTATAAAGCCCGGGGAACGCGGTACGGGACAGTAGAAATTTTCTGAACCAATATGTTTCGCTGTTCCGGTATTTCCCCCAGGCGCCGCGCAGATAGCGGATGAACCGCACCGTTAGTCGAACGATAATGTCCAGCAGCACGAAGGCGGCTAACGCATAGAGCGCAAACCAGTACCAGGCGAGTCCGGCGATCATCAGCGGCCCTTTTTTCTCCGGCTGCTTTGGGGCAACCGCCTGCCGGGTGGCAGCCAAACTATCTTTCAGGGTAGCCAGGATGCCTAAGGAAGGGTTTGGGTCCACATGTGCATGAACCGTCGGGGTGCTCCTGGAAAACAGCTTGTGGCTGTAAGGATTCCACCAGGTAATTTTTTCGGCTGGGAATACATAATCGCCCGGCTTTTCGAGGAGGTAAGTAAACGTTTGCGTGCGCCGGCCGTTCGCATCGTAGTCGTCGCGCGTGTCGTCCAGATCCGGTTCACCCGGATAAATACTGGCCCATTCCATCTCCTCTTTCGGAAGATCAGGGATGAACTGGGGCAATGTTCCCCTCGCATTGATCACAATGGTTCTTTCAACCACATCACCGACTTTGAGATGCTGTAGTGAACGATTCCATCTTTCGCTGATCAATACATTCTTTGCAACCAGCCAGCTATCCGTCTGCACATCTTCAGGAATTGGCTTTACGGTATACGACTCCGGCCGGGTCCTGATCGTCACGTGCTGGGCAATGGCGCTTCCCACCGGAGGCGTGGTGGCCCGGATCTGAAAAGAAGGGAGCAAATATTTTCCCGGATTATAGGGAAAAACAATATAGTAGAACTGAAGCCCGGAATATTGTTTCCCTCC
>DASZRP010000238.1:0-4149 GCA_035548895.1 Puia sp.
GGGTAGATGACAGTTGATAGGTCCTTAGTGAATCCGACTGATTGATTACAAACAACCTGTTTCACCGGAAGTCCGTCATCTATCAACTGTCATCTATTTTTCAATTGCATACTCAATTCCACCTAACAGGTGACCGAGATAAAGCGGATCGGCATAAGATTCGTCGGTATGACCGAGCGCGGTGTAAAAAGCACGACCTCCGTCGTAGGCATGATACCAGGCCATCGGATGATCGCTTCCATTCTCGCCGCCGGTGTAGGAACTTTCGTCGATCCGGATCAGCTCATGTATGTCCGGGTTAAGGTCCCTGAAGTTATACCACTCATCCTTTCTCGTCCAGGGATCGGGTAAGCCGGCCGTGGCCTTATTGTTCTTGTCTACAATGACCAGCTTCGCTTCCTGCTGTTTGGGATGCGATTTGAACCAGGCGCCCACCAGCTTGTTGTACCAGGGCCAGTTATATTCGCAGTCGGCTGCGGCATGAATGCCCACATATCCGCCTCCATGCTGAATATAGTTTTGAAATGCCTTTTCCTGGTCCGGTCCGAATACTTTACCCGTGGGGCTCAGGAAAATGACGGCAGCATATTTTTTCAGATTGGCATCGTTGAAAGCTAAGGAATCCTCCGTGGCATCCACGGTGAAGCCATGCGCTTCGCCAAGCTTTTTGATGGCTTCGATGCCAACCGGAATGCTCGCATGACGATATCCGTTGGTCTTTGAAAAAATGAGTACGGCGGGCTTCTTCTTTGCCGGGTATGCCGAGAGCAGCAATAAAACCAGTGGAAGGCAGGCAATCGCTAAAATCCGTTTCATGCACTAAAGTTTTCTGATTTTGATATTGCGGAACCAAACGTCGAATCCGTGATACTGAAGGTCGACATGTCCCGAATGATATTTGGCAAAGCCCGGTATGTGCACAAACTTGCTGTTCTTTACCAGCTTGTCCCAGTTGGCATCCCACATAGTGGTGGAAACGGTATGCACGCCGTTCAGCCAGAAATCCAGCTTGCCGTGATCGACCCGGATCTCGGCATCGTTCCACTGGCCAACGGGGCGAACCGGTTCGGAAGAAGAAGCCATGAGATCATATAGATCTCCGGCCCGGTGCTTGTAATTTTTTGCGTCTTCGTTCAGGTCGTTGTCCAATACCTGCATTTCCGGTCCGGTGAGAAAGGAAGCCTCGTATTCCGGAGATTCATGCACCAGGAAAATGATCCCGCTGTTTCCACCCTTCGAAATTTTCCATTGTACTTTAAGATCGAAATTTTCAAACTCGCCGGTGCTCACGATATCGGAGCCCGATTTTTTTGAAGCGTCAAGATGAAGGGCCCCGTCTTCCGCCTTCCATTCCGGCCCGATCGTTGTCTTATTGTAATTGTGCCAGCCTTTGGTGGTAGCGCCGTCGAATAACAGCGCCCAGCCCTGCTGTTGCTCCGCTTTCGTTAATGTATTTTCCTTTGTTTGCGCCATGGCTGAAGCGTTCATGATCAATAATGAGGCCAGCGCAATGGTTGTATGTCTGATCATCCGGTTATTTATTTTTTGAGCGAAAGAATATAGTTTACCATTTCTTTTACATCTGCTTCTGAAAGCGCAGCGTGCGGCGTCATCGGAACCGATCCCCATACGCCCGATCCGCCGGTGATGATCTTATGCACGAGCCGGTTCACTGTCGTATCTGCTGCGGGCGCATATTTCGCAGCCACGTCGCTGTAGGCCGGCCCGATGCTGGCGCCGGGCCCATCTTTCTCCAGGCGATGACAGGTAGTGCAATCGCTGGCCCCGATCAGCTCAAGGCCTTTTTCGGAATCGGATGAAACAGGAGCAGCCGTAGTGGTTGCCGTTGAATCTGTTGCTTTGGACGAAGAACCGCCCGAGTTGCAGGCCACCATGGCAACTGAACCGCAGAGAAAAGCAAGAATAATTCTTTTCATTGTTTTATGTTATAATGTGAATATAAATGTCGTAAAAAAAGTTTTTCTTCCGCCGCTTATTTGATACCCAGCACAGCCCGGTTGAAAGCTTCGTCGGAACCTGTGCCCGCAAAATCGTCGAAAGCCTTCTCCGTGACGCGGATAATATGGTCTTTGATGAATTGAGCGCCTTCCCGCGCTCCGTCTTCAGGATGTTTTATACAGCATTCCCATTCAAGCACGGCCCAGCCGCTGTAGTCGTAGGCCGCCAGCTTGCTGAAGATCGATTTGAAATCCACCTGCCCGTCGCCGGTCGAGCGGAAACGACCCGCCCGGTCTATCCAGTTCTGATAGCCGCCATAAACGCCCTGTCTGCCGGTAGGATTAAACTCGGCATCCTTTACATGGAACATGCGGATGCGTTCGTGATAAATATCGATATAGCTCAGGTAATCTAATTGCTGCAATACAAAATGAGAAGGATCGAACAGCAGGCAGGCGCGCGGATGATCCTTTACTTCTTTCAGGAAGCGCTCGTAGCTGACACCGTCGTGCAGGTCCTCGCCCGGATGAATTTCGTAGCAAAGGTCGATCCCGTTTTCATCGAACACGTCGAGGATCGGCTTCCATCTTTTTCCAAGTTCTTTGAATCCGGTGTCCACCAATCCTGCCGGCCGCTGAGGCCAGGGGTAGAAAGTATGCCAAAGCAGGGCGCCGCTGAAAGTGGCGTGTGCATTAAGTCCGAGGTTCTTCGAAGCTTTCGCAGCATATAGTAACTGCTGAACCGCCCATTCCTGTCTCGCCTTCGGATTGTTCCGGTAGGCCTCCGGCGCGAAGCCGTCGAACAGCGCATCGTAGGCGGGATGAACCGCGACGAGCTGTCCCTGCAAATGAGTCGAGAGCTCCGTGATCTCAAGGCCCGCCGCCTGAACGGTTCCTTTTATTTCATCGGCATAGGCCTTGCTTTCGGCGGCCTTCTTCAGGTCGATGCACCGCGCATCCCAGGTGGGGATCTGCACGCCTTTGTACCCTAATGAAGCCGCCCATTTGCCAATAGAAGATAAAGTATTGAACGGCGCGGCGTCGCCCATGAACTGCGCCAGAAAGATAGCGGGACCTTTGATTGTTTTCATTTTTTGCTTTGTTGCGTTTTATTGATGACAGATGACAGATGACGGATGACGGACTCTTTGTGTATCAGGCTAACTTGTTATAAGCAACACGTTTCACCGAAAGCCTGCCATCTGTCATCCGTCATCTACTTCCACTCATACCATTTCTCCTTCGACTGCGAAGAAGCTACCACATGGTCGATGAACTCCATGCCCCGGATACCATCGTCCACGCCGGGAAAGTCGAGACTTTCGGCCGAGGGTTGAGTGCCATCGATGCGGGCTGAAAGTGTTTGTGCGAAATTGCGGTAAATATTTCCGAAAGCTTCGAGATAGCCTTCGGGATGTCCGCCCGGCGTTCTGATATTGTGTGTGGCGAAGGAGGAGAGCGGCTCTTTGTAGCCAACGCCTGCACGCAGGATCTGCGTGGGCTGGTCAAGCCATTTGGCGATCAGCGAATTGGGCTCCTGCTGGCTCCATTCCAGTCCGCCCTTTTCTCCGTAGATACGGATCTTCAACGCATTTTCTTCTCCCGCAGCCACCTGGGAAGCCATCAGCACGCCGGCCGCGCCATTATCGAAGCGAAGCAATACATTCCCATCGTCGTCGAGCGCTCGGCCTTCAACAAAAATGTTCAGATCGGCGCAGAGTTTGGTAATGCGTAATCCGCTGATGTATTCGGCAAGATGAGCGGCATGCGTTCCGATATCGCCCATGCAGCCTGCCTTGCCCGATCGCTTGGGATCGGTTCTCCAGGCAGCCTGGGCATTGCCTTCGCGTTCTGTTTTGCGGCTCAACCAGCCTTGCGGATATTCCACCCAGATCTTACGGATCTTTCCCAGCGCGCCCTGCTTCACCATCTGGCGGGCCTGCTTCACCATCGGATAGCCGGAATAAGTATGGGTAAGGCAGAGCACCAGGCCTGTTTCTTCCACTTTCTTTTTTAATTGCTTCGCTTCGTCGAGCGTGAAGGTGATGGGCTTCTCGATCACCACATGAAACCCTTTGTCCAGAGCCAGCATGGCCGGGGCGAAATGTGCGAAATTGGGCGTTACAATGGTCACAAAATCGATCTTTTTGTCGGCCGGCAGCTTGCTCTCTTTCTCCAGCATCTCTTCATA
>DASZRP010000239.1:0-2343 GCA_035548895.1 Puia sp.
CTGTTTTTCGTATACACTTACCTGATATAGTAAGGAGACAGGAGGGAGAGCAATTGCCGGCTTTCCTGACCCGATTCATCCCGGACAACCATTTCATCCGGGTTTACTGATGCTGGTTTTTGATCGCGGAAAAGTAGCACCGACCTGAATGGCTCGTGCTTCGGCGTTTGACGAACTATCAGCTTGTCCTGTAGCATAAAGCCGTTTTCAATGGCAAGCCCTTCAAACCAGGCAGTCCGGTGAAAAGGCAGCAGCACGCTGAATGCGCCGCCGGGTTTCAATAACCGGCCGATCTGGCGAAGCAGTTCTTCCAGCGTCAGGGATTCATCGTGCTTTGCCACATTTTTTTCTCTTTGTGGTGAACGAAGGTCGGATCCAAAAAAGGGAGGATTGCTGATGATAAAATCAAAGCGCTCGGGGAAATCCTGCAGGCGAATATCTCCGGAAACCAGGCGGATGCGGTCGTTCCAGGGACTGGCGGCGATATTTTCCTGTGCCTGTTCAGCGGCTGCCTGATCGAGTTCGATGGCTTCGATGTTTGCGGCACTTTCCTGCGCCAGCATCAGACTTAATAGTCCTGTACCTGCACCGATATCGAGGACCGAGCGGCTTGCGCCCAGGCGGACGGCTGTCCAGGCGCCCAATATGCAGGAGTCGGTGCACACTTTCATGCTGCACCTGTCCTGTTGAATAGTGAATTGTTTAAAACGGAAATAAGGATTTGGCATCGGCAGGGATTTACCAGGCTGCCCGCGCACTAACGGACACGGTCATGGGAGAAAAATGACCGGCCAGGTATTGATGGTAGCCGGCAATGGCGATCATGGCTGCATTATCGGTGCAATATTCCATCCGGGGAACGAAGGTCTTCCATCCCAGTTGCCTTCCCGTTTCTTCAAAAGCCTTCCTCAGGCCTTTGTTGGCGGCGACGCCGCCTGCGAGACAAACATCCCGGATGCCGGTTTCGAGGGCTGCAATTTTAAGCTTGTTCAACAGGATGGAGATGATCCTGGACTGGACCGACGCGCAGATGTCCGCCAGATTTTTGTTTATAAAATCTTCGTCCTTAGCCTGGTTTTCGCGGAGAAAATAAAGGATCGATGTTTTAAGTCCGCTGAAGCTGAAATCCAGTCCGGGGATCTTCGGTTCGGGAAAGCGGAATCTTGCCGGATCGCCCGTGGCGGCATAACGGTCGACCAGCGGTCCGCCGGGATAGGGCAATCCTAACATCTTCGCCGTCTTGTCGAATGCTTCGCCGGCTGCGTCGTCGGTTGTTTCGCCGATCACTTCCAGGCGCGTCGGGGAATGGCAAACTACCAATTGGGTATGGCCGCCGCTCACCGTAAGACAGAGGAAGGGAAAGGCCGGAAGCTCTTTCCGGTCTGTTGCGCCCTCAATCAGGTTGGCCAGCACATGGGCCTGCATGTGATGAACCGCAATAAGCGGTATGCCCCGCGCGAGCGCTAAGGATTTGGCAAACTGGGCGCCGACCAGCAGGGATCCGATCAGGCCCGGCGATTGTGTAAAAGCAATCGCGTTCATCGAAGAAAGATCATGCCCCGATTTTTTCAACGCCTGGTCAACCACCGGAACGATATGCCGGATATGCGCCCGGCTGGCTAACTCGGGGACTACGCCACCGTAGAGGCTGTGAATCTCCTGGCTGGCGATAATGTTCGATAATATTTTCCCATCGCTGCAAACGGCAGCGGAGGTTTCATCGCAGGAAGATTCTATAGCTAAAAGAGTAACCGGCAAGGTTGAAATTTGATCTGCAAAGATATTTACCGGCGGGGAAAGGAAAAAGCTCAGGTCGTTGTCCGGATCGCAACTACCGGATCCATTTTCGCCGCGGTCATCGCCGGAATAATGCCCGCGAGAATGCCCACGAAGAGGCAAATGCTGATCGCCATCCCGATAATATCGGCCGGAATAAACACTTTGAAACTGAATATATGGGAAAAGACGGTGGCTAAAATAAATACGGCCACCAGGCCGATCAGCCCGCCGATAATGCAGAGAAAGGAAGACTCCAGCAGGAACTCGGAGAGGATGGTCCTCTTTTTCGCTCCCAAAGCCTTTTTAAGACCGATCTGCGAAGTTCTTTCGCGTACGGTAACAAACATAATATTAGCGACGCCGAACATGCCGACGATCAGCGAAAGTGCGGCAATGGCCCATCCGCCCTTATTGAGATTGCCAAAGATGACATCGGCGCGCTGGGTGATGGTCTCTATGCTGTTGACGGAAAAATTATCTTCCTTGCCGGGCGGCAGTTTCCGGATGGAACGCATGGCGCCAATCAGTTCCTCCTTCAACGCCGCTACACTGATATTTTCCCGG
>DASZRP010000240.1:0-10721 GCA_035548895.1 Puia sp.
CTGAAGGGATCGAAATCCATATTGGGAGAATCGTTCGAACTGACGTGAAATCCATTGCGGATGGCCGTGGCGCTGTCCAGGGTCGCCCCCCGGCCTCCTTCGGACACATTCCCCAGCGTGGGCAGATAATAGCTCGGGGAAGCGCATTCAATCACACCGGCAGATGTTCTGAGAGTTGCCGACATCAGTGGCTGCTGGCTCGATACATGGGTTCCATTCTCCAGCACCATCGCATAGGCATAGGTCATCGTGTAGGGCTCGGTAGCCGGTCCGGCCGGCACCCTGATCCTGTACTGGACCCCCCGGATATAGCCCCCGGCAGCGCTTCCGTTATTACTACCCCGGCTGACTGCCGTTGAACCGAGGAGGATCGAATACCGGTAATTGTAGCCATTGATGGTCGGGATTTTGGGAAAGCCGCCAAAAGCATCGGTTCCCTGGGTGGTAATGACCTGTATCCCGGTTACTGTATTCAGCTGATATTCCTGTATGCTTTTTCTGCCGATGGTTCCACCGGGCGCAGTGGTCGTCGAATCAAATTTCGCTTTGATCGCCCCTGTCCCGTTCCCATCCCGGTTATTTCCGGTATAGGCGTACCAATGCGTCAGGTCCCCCGTAGCAAAATTGATATTGACCGGACAGGTTTGCGTTTGGGAATAGGACCGGAGACCCATAAAGAAGAAGAACAAAACCCAACTGCTGCACTTCATCTGATAAAGTGTTGAGATTAGGAACAAAACACTTAACTCCAAAGGGGATGATCACCGGCGATCTGGCACAGGATAATACTTACGTAATTTACGACAAAAAGGTTGCCCTCAGCCAATGGATGAAAAAAGAAAAACGATCTGATTATCAACACGCTGCCATGAGCAGCCGCAATTGTCTTTCAGGCAGGTTAAGAGCGCTCTTCAGGAACTTAGAATGCCGGCGTTCGGCCGCCATCCACGGGAATACTGGTTCCGTTGATATAAGAAGCCGCAGGGGACGACAGGAAAGCAATGAGATTAGCGATTTCTTCCGGCTTTCCAAACCGCTTCATGGGAATGGACGCTATCATGGCGTCTCGTACATCGCTTACCGGTACCTGTTTCTTCCCGGCCGTTAGTCCGATCAGTGCGTCCAGCCTTCCCGTTTCGGTCAGGCCGGGCAATACATTATTGACCGTGATCCCGTATTGTCCGACCTCATTAGACAGCGTTTTTGCCCAGGCGGCAACCGCCAGCCTGATGGTGTTTGAAACGCCGAGGTCAGGCAGCGGCGTTTTGACCGAAGTGGAAATGATATTGATTATTCTCCCATAACCCGCTTTTTTCATTCCCGGAACAACTGTCCGGGCCAGGAGTTGATTGCAGATCAGGTGCTCACTGAAAGCGTTGGTGAATGATTCCGGATCGGCCGACAGTATCGGGCCCGCCTTGGGGCCTCCGGTATTATTGACTAATATTTCGACCGTTCTTTTACTGCAAACCAGCTCGATCGCCGCCTGTACCTGCTGAGGACTGGAAAAATCGGCAACGATATAGCTGTGCGCCTGATTCCCGGTATTGGCCAGGCCAGCGACCGCCGCTTTCAATGAGGCTTCATTCCGTGCCATCAAAATACAATCTGCTCCGAGTTGAGCGATTGCCTTTGCCGCCGCCAGGCCGATACCCTGGGTGCTTCCGCAGACCACAGCCGCTTTTCCGGTTAATGCGATATCCATAAGTGAAAAAATGATTTTCGAAATTAAGAATATCTTTTGACCCGCCCACTCGCCTTCGCCGATGCTTCGGCGGGCGAAGCCGTCAACCGTCATCTGTCATCTGTCATCTATTATTTTGCCATATAAAAATCATTTCCTACCTTGATATCAAATTAATATCATTTTAATTAATAATCATGGAAAAGCTCTTTAAAGCAGTATCCGGTTTCGCCAGCCTGCTGGTATCGCTGCTGCTGCTCGCCGCAGCCATTTTTTTCTTTGTTCAGGGCGTACAACAGGGACAGGGCGCCTATCCGTTTCTTGGCTTGCTGTGCATGATCGCTTTTGTTTTTGTAGCCAAGGGAATCATGGTGGTCAATCCCAACGAGGCGAGGGTGCTCACGTTCTTTGGCAGATATGTCGGTTCGGTGAAGGAAAACGGATTGCTCTGGGTCAACCCGCTGTACCGTTCAACCCGCATCTCCCTGCGGTCGAAAAACCTGGAGGGGACGGCACTAAAGGTGAACGACAAAATGGGCAACCCGATCGAAATAGCCGCCGTGATCGTCTGGCAGGTGAGCGACACCTATCGCGCCGTTTTTGAAGTGATCGATTTCAATCAATACGTCAAAGTGCAAAGCGAGGCCGCCGTTCGCCACCTGGCGACCAGCTGTCCCTACGATCATATGGAAGACGAGCATGCCGAAATTACCCTGCGGGATGGCGGAGAAAAGGTCAACGAACTGCTCGAGAAAGAGTTGAATGAACGGCTCGCCCCCGCAGGCATCGTGATCAAGGAAGCGCGGATCAGCCATCTTGCCTATGCACCGGAAATTGCCGGAGCCATGCTGCAGCGCCAGCAGGCGACAGCCATCGTGGCCGCAAGATTCAAGATCGTGGAAGGCGCCGTCGGCATGGTGGAACTCGCCCTGCAACAGTTGTCCAAAAAGGACATCGTTCAGCTCGATGAAGAAAAGAAAGCAGCCATGGTAAGCAACCTGATGGTGGTATTATGTGGTGAAAAAGCAGCGACCCCGGTATTGAACACCGGAACCCTCTATCAATAATTGTCCGACTATGGCCGATAAAAAGACATTTGTTTTGAGGATAGACGAGGCCGTTTATAAAGCCCTGGAGAAATGGGCCTCCGATGAGTTCCGGAGCGTTAACGGACAGATCGAGTGGATACTCCAGAAGCAACTTCAGGCCACCGGCCGGCTAAAGGATAAAAAGTCAACTGCCTCCCGGGGGAAACCGTCTGGCAGTTGACAATCCGGAGAAGCTTCGTCCAAATATGACAAAAAGGCTAATAAATAAATAAAAAGAGCAGATCGACCAGCGGGTTACCAATAATGCAGGCAAATAATCGTTAAACCATTGACCGAATGCCCCTCTGCCATCCGGCTTGGGCGGCATTCGGTCAACGAAACCAATATCCAGAAAAGCTAACCCCTGCCGCATGCCCTTTCATTCATTCGAATGGAAAAGAGTAGCCCTCTTTCTCACGGCAGGCCTGCTATTGATCGCGAGAGCGGGATTTGCCCAGCTGAATGCTGATTTTACTCCCGATAAGACGGCCGGGTGCTCACCGCTTACCGTTACCTTTACCAACAAGACGACAGGCGCCTCTCCCGCTGCCGCCTATACCTGGGTCTTCGGAAATGGAAATACAGTTAATACAAACGATGGCGTTACCCCGGTAGGCGCCACTTATTTTACACCGGGGATCTATACTGTCCGCCTGGATGTGAAGGACGGCGCCCAGATATCCAGTAAAACAGCAACCATCACTGTTTTCAAAGGACCTGTAGTGGATTTCAATTTCAGCAATGCAACCGGCTGCCTGCCGCTATCCGCCTCATTCAACAGTATTTCCACGCCGGGAGATGGCAGCATCACCAGCTATTTCTGGGATTTCGGTGACGGAAACACCTTGGTCACTAACCAGGCCTCGGTGAATAATCTCTACCAGTTTGCCGGGACCTATTCTGTGGGACTAACGGTAACCAACAGCGACGGATGCAGCAATACCCTGAAGAAGATCAATATCATTACGGTGTTACCACAGATCAATCCGGCTTTCAGTTCCGACTCCACGGTGCTTTGCAATATTTCCGATCCGGTTCAGTTCAACAATACCACGACCGGTACGGGGCCGCTAAGCTACTTGTGGAGCTTTGGCGATGGCGCCAGCAGCACCAGTCCCAATCCCTCCCATCAATATGCTGCCAAGGGCGTTTATGATGTGCAGCTGATCGTCACCAATACGCAGGGCTGCTCCGCGAAGCTGAATAAAACGGCCTATGTTAATGCGGCGGATTTCAATCCGGATTTCGCCTTTAATCCCGGTTTCTGCTCAGGGGCAGCAGTTACTTTCAAGGACGCCAGCACCCCGGCGGCTTCCGGGACCGCGCTCTGGAATTTTGGCGATGGCGGCAGCAGTATCGGCAACACGGTAAGCCATGTCTTTGCAAGTCCGGGCAACTATACCATCCAGCTCACAGATACTTTTGGCCACTGCGTGGTCACCAAACCGAAAACCATCACGGTTGCTGCCAGCCCTACCTTAAGCGGTTTTATTTTCAATAAAGGCGCTTACTGCCAATCGCCGATGCAGGTTAGTTTTTCCGACACGAGCTCGGCAGCCATTGCCTGGCACTGGAATTTCACCGGCAACCCGGCCGATACTTCCGATTTGCAGAATCCTTCTTTCACTTATGCAACCAACGGTTTATACACGCCCACACTAACGGTTACCAACACTGCCGGTTGCAGTACAACCATTAGTGAACCGCTGAATTCGGCAGGTCCGGTGGCTACCATAGCGATGGATACCACGCTGACCGCTTCCACAACCATCTGCGCCATCGTGAACGCGCAATTCAAAGCGATCTCCACGGATACGCTGGTCGTTTTTAACTGGGATTTCGGCGATGGCACAACGTCTTCCGATCCCAATCCCACGCACAGCTACACGGTTCCGGGTACCTATATCGTCAACCTTTCTTTTACTACGAACCATGGTTGTACGGGAACGGCTTTCCCTCCCGATACGGTGAGGGTTTATCCCATACCTCATGCCCTGTTCAACGCGATGGATTCACTACCCTGTACTAATAATCAGGCGGAGATATTCACCAACCTCTGGGACAGCGCTTATCAGTTTCGCTGGCTCTACGGAGACGGTTCATCCGATATCAATAACGATATTTATCATCTGCATTATTACAATCAGGAAGGCAATTACCTGATGACGCTGATCGCTTCCAGTCCGGGTTGCAAGCCCGATACTTTCAGCCTGACGCGTTATGTGAAGACGACTCCCCTGCCCTACGGGCAATCGATCAACACCTGCGACAGCAACAGGCTGGGAGTCATCATCACCGATTCCACGACCGGCGCCTCGGAATATATCTGGTCTTACGGTGACGGGAGCGTCAACGATACCGACTATACTTATCTTCCGCAGCGGGTGCATGAGTATCCGGATTCTTCAGCGGTTTATAATGCTTCTCTCACGGCTGTCTTCGGCTCCTGCATTCAGACGGCGCCCGTGCCAGTGTATGTGCTGCCGGTGCAGCATCCGGTGCTGAGCTCCTCCGCGGATACTATTTGTCAGAACGGATCACTGCCGGTCAGGATCTCCGGGCTCGATACCAATTATCGCAGCATCGCCAACGGATCCGGCGTGTATTACGATATTGTTGCCTGGCAGTTTTCCGACGGCACAACCATGGCGCCGCAGGGCAATACCGGTTTCCAGACCATCTACAACGGCAATCTTTCCAAACTGAAACCCGGCGAAGACAGTGTCCGCGTGATCATTCGCTCCAATATTTTCGGCTGTTACGATACCAGCAATTTCATTCCGATTCATATCAACGGTCCCGTGGCAGTCTTCGGCGCGCAGGATGATATCTGCTACTCGTCGCCCGTGATCTTTACCGATTCATCTTATGGCACGAACGGTGTTCCGATCACCCAATGGGTCTGGAATTTCGGCGACGGCAATTCACTGACCCGCACTACCGCAGATACGGTGATGCACTATTATGCGTTTCCGGGAAATTATACGCCGACACTTACTGTTACCGATTCACTTGGCTGTACGGCCAAAGTGAAGCTGGCCATTAACAAGGTGACTGTACTTGGATCGAAAGCAGACTTTTACTGGAGCCCGGTCAATATCGCTCCCGGTTCACCGGTTACTTTTTACAATAGTTCCATTACCAACCTGGGCGCCACTTTTCAATGGTTCTTCAAAAGTGACGGCTCCACTTCCACCGACCCGGATTCTGTGGTGCATACATTCACGAATATCGGGTACGATACCGTGCGACTGGTTGCTTCGGCAACTACCGCCGGTACCTGCGCAGATACTTCAGTGCAGTTAGTAATCGTGAATAATCTGGCGGCAAGCTTTACCTACACCACGCAATACATCGATCATGCAAACTGCCCCCCGATGGTGGCCTATTTTGTCAGCACCACAAAAAATGCGATCAGTCTGCACTGGGATTTCGGCGACGGCGCAACAGCGGATAATAATCCAAACCCCAGTCATACCTACAACCTTCCGGGAACTTACGTGATCACACTCACCGCCTATGGCGCCAATGGGCTTACCACGAGTTGCCAGGATTCTCTGACGGTAAAAGGTCCTTACGCTGTCTTATACTCAAGTCTCCTGCAGGCCTGCATTCCGGCGATCGATACCCTGCACGCCACTGCCAGCTACGCGGATTCCTATACCTGGGATTTCGGTGACGGCACCATTATTTCAACGACGGACACCCTGGCTACGCACCAGTACATATTGCCCGGACTTTTTACGCCGGCCCTGATCATGACGGATTCCACGGGATGCCAGGTTACATTCCGGTACGATAAGCAATTGCTGATGGACACTCTGCATATCAGTCCTGATCCGGCAATCATTCTCTGCGATACCGGTATTGCCTGGTTCTCACCAAAGGTCATGAGCTATGTCGCCGACAGCCTCGGTATGGCGCTGACCTGGCACTGGGACTTCGGAACGGGTGCGCCCGGAGATACTTCCAACATCGCGAATGATCATTTCACCTATACATCGCCGGGAGATTACCTGGCCAGGGTGCAGGTGAGCTCCCCGATCGGCTGCGTCGGAACGGCGACCGATACCGTTCATGTGGTACCGCCGTTGAGCCTGAGCTACCGGAAGGATACCACGATCTGTCCCGGTTTCCCGGCGCCGCTCGCCGTTACCGGCGCCGACAGTTATCAATGGCTTCCGGATGCCAGTCTAAGCAATATACAGGGCGGCACGGCGATTGCGCGGCCGGCAACGACCACCGTGTACAAGGTGATCGGGCAGGACCGCTACCACTGTTATATCGATACGGCTTTGCTGAAAGTGGAAGTGGCGCCCCTGCCGACGGTGGGCTTTAATCCAACGGTCATCACCATTCCCGGAGGCAGCAATACGGTACTTAATCCGATCACAAGTGCGGATGTAGTGAAATGGAACTGGTCGCCGATGAGCTATCTGAGTTGCGACACCTGCGCAACGCCGGCGGTGGTTGCCCCTTCGGAGATCACGTACACCCTAACGGTCACCAATAACTTTGGCTGCACGGCATCCGCCGATATCAGCATTCGCCTGTCCTGTTCCGGCAAAGGGGTATATATCCCAAATGCCTTTAGCCCCAACCACGATGGCAACAACGACCTGTTCTATCCGGTGGGCAGCGGCGTAAAGGGCATCAAAATATTCCAGGTGTATTCCCGCTGGGGACAGTTATTATTCTCCAAACAAAACTTTGCGTTGAATGACCACAGTTTCGGATGGGACGGTACCCTGAACGGAATCGCGCAGCCGGCCGGCACTTATGTGTATATGGCCGAAGTGGAATGCTATACCGGCGAGGTCTACCTGTTAAAAGGAACAGTTGAACTATTACGATAAGGATCTACTATGACTAAAGGAAATAAAAATATTCGATGAAACTGCGGTTATCCATAGCAGTGATCATGATGTCAGTTGCCCTGAATGTCCAGGCGCAGGACCCCGGCTTTTCCCAGTTCTTTGCATCGCCGCTGACACTGAACCCCGCGCTGACCGGTAAATTCAACGGAACCTTAAGGGTGGCGGGAAATTATCGCAACCAGTGGCCCGATGTGAACAATGCCTTCATCACTTCCACCATTTCGGTGGATGGCAATATGTTCCGCGGGAAGCTGCCGGAGAACGATACCTGGGGCATCGGGATCATGGCGATGACCGATAGAACAGCCAGCGGCATTCTGACCAGCAATTATATTTCTATTTCCACGGCCTATCATAAATCGCTCGACGAGGATGGCTATCATCAGCTCGGCGTCGGCTTCCAGGGCACTTATGCCGCGCGGTTCCTCGATGGCAAGCGACTCAACTTCCAGGACGGGTTGCAGGCCGATGGCACCTGGCTGGTTTCACCGACCGAACAGGTAAACCAGGAAGAGCTGACGGTTCATCATTTTGATATGAATGCGGGCGTTTTGTATAACGGCTCCTTCACCGGTAACGACAATCTCTACCTGGGCGTTTCGGTTTATCATATCAATCAGCCGAAAGAGTCTTTTTTGGGCAATGACCAGATCGTTTTGCCTGTGCGGGTAACGGCAGACGCCGGATGTTATTTCCCGTTGGGCCTGACCGGCAATACCTTCTATGCGAGCGGACTTTACAGCAGACAGGCTACTGCGAAAGAACTTGTCGTCGGCGGCGCATTGGCGTTTAAAGTGAACGACGATGATGATAATGCCACCAATGTTTATCTCGGAAGCTGGGTAAGGCTCAGCAATGTTACCGATGCCATCATTCCTTATGTGGGGCTTGACTTCGGCAGCTTCAACCTGGGGCTGACTTACGATGTGAATGTTTCGAACTTCAAGCTGGCTACGCAAAGTCGCGGCGGCGTTGAGATCTCCCTGATCTATAAGCTGAATAAAACGGACGGCGGCAAAAACTGGGCGATCCCCTGCCCGAGGTTCTGATATTAGCGAAATTTTTTCTTTAACGCGCTCAATGCTTCTTCCATGGAACCGGAAACAGCCTCCGCCCGCTTTCCGGAAACTTTCGCAGTCTTTTGTTTTGCAGCTGGCGGCTCCTGCGCCTGTTTGATGGACAGCGCAATTCTTTTTCTGGCAAGATCCACTTCCAGCACTTTCACCTTAACCTTATCATTCAGCTTCAGCGCCTCGCCCGGGTCGCTGATATAACGATGCGCTATCTCGCTCACGTGCACGAGACCGTCCTGCTTGACACCGATATCTACGAAAGCGCCGAAGCGGGTAATATTGGTCACGATGCCCGGCACGATCATGCCCGGCAAAACATCTTCTATCTTGAAAATATTCGCAAACTCAAAAGACTCGAGTTCCGAACGGGGATCGAGACCGGGTTTTCTGAGTTCATTAAGGATATCTCTTACGGTATGCTCGCCGACCGCAGCCCCGATATATTTTTTGAGATCGATCCGGTTGATCAGCGCCTCCTGCCCGATCAGATCGCCAACCGGTACGCCAAGGTCCTTCGCCATTTTTTCAACTACCGGATAGGCTTCCGGGTGAACCGAACTGTTGTCGAGCGGATTGCCGCCCGCTTCTATCCGCAAAAAGCCGGCGCATTGCTCAAAAGCTTTCTCACCGAGCCGGTTCACTTTCAGCAATTGTTTCCTGTCGCTGAACCGGCCGATCTCCGTCCGGTATTTCACGATGTTCTCCGCCAGGGTCTCCCCGATCCCGCTCACATAGCGCAGCAGATATTTACCGGAGGTATTCAGATTGACACCAACGGCGTTAACGCAGCTTATCACGGTCTGATCCAGTTTCTCTTTCAAACGAAATTGGTTCACGTCGTGCTGATACTGGCCCACGCCGATGCTCTTGGGATCTATCTTCACCAGCTCGGCCAAAGGGTCCATCAAACGCCGGCCGATACTTACGGCTCCCCTCACGGTAATATCCTGATCGGGAAATTCTTCCCTCGCTGTCTCCGACGCCGAATACACCGAGGCCCCGTCTTCGTTCACCAGGAAGATGGGAATGCCGGGTCCAAGTTTTTTTATGAATGCTTCTGTTTCCCGGCCGGCCGTTCCGTCGCCGATGGCTATGGCCTGTATCCCGAAGCGGTTCACCAGATCACGGACCTTCAATTCCGCATCCTGCAGGCGACCCGCTTCGTGAATGAAAATGAGATCTGTTTTTTGCAGATCCCCCTGCTCATTCAGGCAGACCAGTTTGCAGCCGGTGCGATAACCGGGATCAATGGCTAATACTTTCTTTGAACCAAGTGGTGAACCGAGCAGGAGCTGACGAAGGTTTTCGGCAAATACATTGATCGCTTCTTCATCCGCCCTGGTTTTGAGCGCCATCCGGAATTCGCTTTCCAATCCTGGTTGCAGGAGACGACGGTAGCTGTCTTTAATCGCTTTCCTTATCTCTTCCGCGGCCGGTCCTGAACTGTTGATGAACAGGGGCTCGATTTGCTGCAGCGCCTCTTCTTCGTTCGGTGCAATGCTTATTCTCAGCAATCCTTCCATAAAGCCCCTGAGCACCGCCAGGATGCGGTGAGAAGGGATATCTGAAAATCTTTCGGCATAGTCGAAATAGTCCTTGAATTTTGCTGCCGTTTCTTCCTTGCCGGAGAGAATATGACTTTCCAGCCGGGCCGTTTCTTCAAATAATCGGCGCATGCGCGAACGCACGGTCTCCTGTTCATTCACGAGCTCGGCAATGATGTCCCTGGCGCCCTGCAGGGCTTCAGCAGTCGTTTTGACTTCCTCGCTGATAAACGCCGCAGCCTCTTTTCCCGGGTCGGATATTTTTTGTTCGAGTATGAGCAGGGCGAGCGGCTCCAGCCCTTTTTCTCTTGCGGCCTGCGCTTTGGTTTTGCGTTTGGGTTTATACGGCAGGTAAATATCTTCCAGTTCGGTTAATGTCAACGCATGGTCCAGTTTCTTCCGGAGCTCATCCGTCATTTTGCCCTGTTCGTTGATCGACTTTTCGATAGCCACTT
>DASZRP010000241.1:0-6185 GCA_035548895.1 Puia sp.
CCGATAACCAGTTTGTTGCTATCGATCGTATTGCCGGCGATGCCCGAAAAACTGGTGGTGACGGGTTGATAAAACATCTTATCCGCCTCAAACCGGAAGTTGAAAAAGTAGGCCACGATAAACCAGCCAATGAGTGTTAGGGCAAATACGATCTTCTTCCAGGTTTTTCCCGAAACAAACAGGCGATAGGCAGGCACGGCAATTAAGGCAATGCCTGCAATGCGCAGCAGCCATTTGTATTTTTCAATGGAATAGGCCAGGCCGACGGTGTCGGCGTGCTGGCTGCCGGGGAACGGCATGATGAAATATACCCGCAAAATTTCCGTGGCGAATAAAATCAGCATGCCGATTATCAATGATAATCTGGACATAGAAAATAAAAAGACGCGAAAACGGTGATCGTGAAAAAATGGATGAAAATCGCTGATCAGGCGATGAGGCAGGGCGGCTTAACCCGTACCAGGAGATAGCCGTTGGTCAGTGCTGTTTCGAATCGTGAGTATTGAACGGTATTGTCGGAAACCCTTTGCGGCAAACTGAGCCGGTAGATAAAGGATTCGTACTCGCTAAAGGCGTGTTTCTCATGATTGGCCTGATGACCCGATTCTTTTCCGGCAGTAGTGGTGATATCATTCACATAATTCCCGTACTGGATCTTCACCTGGCGGATAGCCGTCTTCTTTTTATCGGGAATGCAGAGGAGAATCAGCGTGCCGTTGCTGACTTTCCGCTTGACATATTTATACACGCTTCCATTGACAGTAATTTCGCCGCTTACTTTCTCAAAACGGTTTTGTTCAATCTGATAGGGAATATCTAACGGGATTTTCAATTCGATAAGATCTTCGCTGTTATATTCGTCTTTGTCCAGCCTCGCCTCCATATTGAGGTCGGCTTTCTTTTCAGCGAAATAGAACCAGGTGCGGTATCCGATAATGTTGAACGCAAGCAATAACAGGAGCAATATGGCAACTGGTTTTCTCAAGTAAACAGTTAGTTGCGGTAAATATAGGGAATATTCGCAAAAAAATTAAATTCCTATACCGGCCTTCGAACCCTGGGCTGGGCTAAGGATTCCTCGGTCTGGATGTCCCAGAGCCGGTCCTGCTTCTCTAATAATTTATCGAGCAGGGCGAGTTGATTTCCTGCCCTGACCAGGTTGTGCCCTTCGTATTTGGCGCCGTAATAAATATCGTCGTTTAGGTGATCCGTCAGGAAACGAAGAGCCTGCATATAGATCATGAATTTGCCGGCATAAATAAAATGCTCTTTTTCAGTTTTGGTGAGCTCCGCGCCCATTTCTCTCAGATAGCCGTTGACGATAGCCCGGAAGAAGTCTTCCCTGACCTCCAGCCGGCTGAAATCGCTTTCTTCTTCGCTGACAGGAGAAAGATAGGTGCGCATCATATCGCCGACATCGCTGATAAAATATCCAGGCATAACCGTGTCGAGGTCGATCACGCAGAGTCCCCGGTCGCCGGCATCGAAAAGCACATTGCTGATCTTCGTGTCGTGATGAGTGACCCGGAGATGGAAATCAGGGCTGGAAAGAATGCGTTTGTATTCATCGACAATGGCGTATTGAGCTTTCATGCGCTCGATGATGTCAGCGGTTTGCTGAATGCGCTGTGGATTCCCGTTTTCCAGTGCCAATTGGAATTGGTCGTAGCGCAGGGAAAGGTTGTGAAAATCGGGCAAAGTATGCTTTAGCGTGGCGGCGGGAAAGCCAGACAGGTTCTTTGTAAATAATCCAAATTGATTTGCTGCTTCCCAGGCCTGAGTGGTATTGTTGACAACCGTAACCGTATGCGAATTTTCCACAAACGGAAACATCCTGAAGTAGCCATGGCCTTCCGTTTCAATCATCTCCCGGCCATCGGTTGTTTTTATGGGAGCGATAAACAGGTACTCCGGATGGTGAATCTTCAGAAAGCTTTCTATACTGCTGATATTTTCTTCAATATCTCTTGGTTTTTTGAATACGGCGTTGTTGATTCGTTGCAATATATAGGGACGCTGACTGCCGCGAATGATCCAGGTATGGTTGATGAGCCCGCTGCCCATGGGGGCGATTTCCAGCGATCCGGCATTCAATCCATAGGCGGTGAGAATGGGCGATAAGGTTATTTTCATATTGTGGTCTGACCGGTAAAATTAAAACAGCTTTATTGAAATAGGACCGGAAGGTCGATGTTTTACATAATTACGTACCTTAAATACGCATAAAAAAAAATTTTAAAAATCATGGCTCTTTCCGGAAACGCTTATCATGTCCGAAACACATTTTATCGGCTACTGCTCATTATTTTTTCATCAGGCCTTTTGCTGTCGGCCTGTCACCCGCGAAAGCAGGCGGATGTGGTGATCCGCAATGGCATGATCTACGACGGGCTTGGCGGAACTCCGTATCGCGGAGATATTGCTATTCAGAGCGACAGTATTCTTGCTATTGGAGATCTACGGGAATATCGGGGCAAAGCGGAGATCAATGCTGAAGGCAGGGCAATCGCTCCTGGGTTTATCAATATGCTGAGCCAGGCAGACGTAAGCCTTTTATACGATGGCCGTTCTCAAAGCGATATCCGTCAGGGCGTGACGCTCGAAGTAATGGGCGAGGGCGAGAGCATGGGACCGCTGAATAGTCGCATGAAGGACCAGATGGTCCTTGCGCAAAAAGATATTCACTTCGATGTAAGCTGGAACACGCTGGGCGAATACCTGCAGCACCTTGAATCGAAAGGTGTTTCCTGCAATGTGGCCTCTTTTGTCGGCGCGGCACAGGTGCGTGACTTTGTGCTTGGGGAAGATGATCGTGCGCCAACAGCAGCGGAACTGGATAGTATGAAGAAACTGGTAGATCAGGCGATGGAAGAAGGGGCCATGGGCGTAAGCAGCTCGCTGATCTATCCGCCGGGCTTTTTCGCCAGGACGGACGAACTGATCGCCCTGTGCCGCGAAGCGTCCCGGTATCACGGAATATACATCAGCCATATGCGCAGCGAAGGGAACCGGCTGATCGAGGCAGTAGATGAATTGATCAAAATAGCGCGGGAAGCAAATATTCCTGCAGAAATTTTTCATTTGAAAGCGGCCGGGAAAGATAACTGGGTCAAACTCGATACAGTCATTGCGAAAGTGGAAGCCGCAAGGAAGGCCGGCCTGGCGATCACTGCCGATATGTACACCTATACGGCCGGAGCGACGGGACTTACTTCTGCCTTTCCGCCTGCCCTTCAGGACGGCGGTTTCGGAAAGCTGTGGGAGCGACTGCATGATCCGGCCGTTCGCCGGAAAATGATCAGGGCTATGGACAGTTCTCCGGACGACTGGGAGAATCTTTATTCTGCCGCCGGTTCACCCGATAAAGTATTACTGCTTAGTTTCCGGCAGGACTCGCTGAAAAAATATAATGGAAGAACGCTTGCCGAAGTGGCTAAAATGCGCGGGCGGAGCCCGGAAGAGACCGCTATTGATTTGATCCTGGAAGACAGCACCCGGATCGGCGTAGCGTATTTTTTAATGAGCGAAGAGAATGTGCGCAGGCAAATGGCGCTGCCCTGGGTCAGCTTCGGAAGCGATGCAGCATCTTACACCAATGAAGGTGTATTTCTTAAATCAAGCGCTCACCCGCGGGCTTATGGCAATTTTGTTCGCGTGCTGGGAAAATATTCGAGAGATGAAAAAGTGATTCCGCTGCAGGAGGCAATATACAAGCTGGCCAAGCTGCCGTCAAACAACCTGAAGATCAGCCGGCGGGGGGAATTGAAGGTGGGGAACTATGCCGATGTTGTCATTTTCGATCCTGCGAAAGTTTCGGACCGGGCCACTTATAGCCAGCCTCATCAATATGCAACCGGTATTACGGATGTATTTGTCAATGGCGTGCAGGTTTTGAAGAACGGGGAACATACCGGCGCAAAGCCGGGACGATTCATTCATGGGCCGGGGTGGACGGGAAGCCGGTAAGCCGGCTACCGTATTCTTTTCAGCTTCTGAAATTATTTTATCTTGTGCACATGAAAATAAATCCTGCCGCTGGCCATCTTCCCGATGCGTCCATGCTTGTCAATATTCCCCGGTTAATCACCGCTTATTATTCAGAAAAACCCGATCCCGGAATTCCTGCACAACGGGTTGCCTTCGGCACTTCGGGGCATCGGGGCTCATCCTTCAATGGTTCTTTTAATGAAAACCATATCCTGGCAATCAGTCAGGCAATCTGTCTTTACCGGAAGGAGCAGAAAATTAACGGGCCCTTATTCCTGGGCATGGACACCCATGCTTTGTCCACCCCTGCCTATATCACGGCCATCGAGGTATTAGCGGCAAACGGCGTGGAGCTCATGTTGGCTAACGATGATGAATATACGCCAACGCCGGCTATATCGCATGCGATATTAACTTATAACCGCGGCCGGAAGGATGGGCTCGCGGATGGCATCGTGATCACGCCTTCCCATAATCCGCCCGAAGACGGCGGGTTTAAATACAATCCGCCCAACGGGGGGCCGGCCGGAACAGAAATCACCAAATGGATAGAATCGAAAGCGAATGCCCTGCTCGAAGAAAAGCTGAAAAGCGTGAACCGGATTACGGTCGCTGCTGCGGTAAAGAACGCCAGCACGCACCGGCATGATTATCTGAACAAGTATATTGCCGATCTGGATCAGGTGATCAATTTCAATATTATCCGGGATTCGAAGATCAGAATTGGGGTAGATCCGCTTGGTGGCGCCGGCGTACATTATTGGGAGCCCATTGCCGAGCATTACAAGATCGATCTGACAGTAGTGAATAAGGAGGTTGATCCGACATTCCGGTTCATGAGTGTTGACTGGGATGGGAAGATCCGGATGGATCCTTCATCGGCCTATGCCATGCAGCAGCTGATCGGAATGAAAGACCGGTTTGATATTTCGGCAGCCTGTGATACAGATCATGATCGTCATGGCATTGTTACGCCCAGTGTCGGCTTGATGCAGCCGAATCATTATCTCTGCGCCTGCATTTATTTTCTGCTGCAGCATCGCACATCCTGGAAGCAGGATGCAGCCATTGGAAAAACGCTGGTCAGTAGTCAGCTGATCGACCGCGTTACACGGAAACTAAGCCGGAAGCTTTATGAAACGCCAGTCGGTTTCAAGTGGTTTGTCGACGGACTCATAGATGGCTCTCTCTGTTTTGTCGGCGAAGAGAGCGCCGGGGCGAGCTTTCTCCGCAAAGACGGGTCCGTATGGACAACCGATAAAGACGGGCTGATCCCTGCTTTGCTTGCTGCGGAAATGACAGCGACATTAAAGAAAGATCCCGGCGCGCTGTATCGCGAACTGACGCAGGAATTGGGTGAACCGGTTTACGACCGGGTTGAAGCCAAAGCGACGCCGGAACAAAAAGCAAAACTTGGAAAACTGAGCCCGGAAGAAATTCACCAGCAGACCCTGGCCGGCGATAAAATTACTTCGGTTCTTTCCAGGGCGCCCGGAAACAATGCTTCTATCGGAGGCATTAAGATCAGCACGGCAAATGGATGGATCGCGGCGCGCCCTTCCGGCACGGAGGACATCTATAAAATCTATGCGGAAAGTTTTAAGGGCAAAGAACATTTGAAAAAAATGCTGGAAGAGGCACAGGCTATTGTAGACAGCGCCATCAGCTAAGCTATCCAAGAACAACTCATCTCCACCGCATGCGTTTTCTCAGGATCCTTTACATCCAGGTTCTTATCGGCATTCTGCTTGGTATATTGACCGGCTGGCTGTTCCCGGGTTTTGCACCTGTTGCAAAGCATATTGCCGACGTGTTCATCAATATGATCCGGATGATCATTCCGCCGGTTATTTTTTGCAGTATCGTGATCGGAATGGCCGGAGCGGGCAGCATGAAGAGGGTAGGGCGACTGGGTCTGAAGGCATTGATCTATTTCGAAGTGGTCTCTTCGGCGGCGCTGGTCATTGGCCTTATTGTCGCCAACCTGGTGAAACCCGGAGCGGGAATTCAACATCGTGAAACAGCTTCGGCGCAGGTAAATGATATTGCCCGGCAGGCCGGGGATTTTAGCTGGGGCGAGTTTCTAACACATATCGTTCCGTCTAATATAGTAGACGCGTTTGCCAAAGGAGATATTATCCAGATCCTCTTTTTCAGCATTCTGTTTGCCGTAGGCCTGAAGCAGTTAGGTAAGGAAG
>DASZRP010000242.1:0-4864 GCA_035548895.1 Puia sp.
CCAGGGCGGCGCGGGTACTTCGGCCAATATGAACGCCAATGAAGTGATCGCCAATATAGCGCTTGAAATGAGCGGCCATAAAAAGGGAGAGTATGACATCATCGAACCTCATGATGATCTGAACATGGGGCAGTCGACAAATGATGTGTACCCCACCACACTTCACATCGCTATGCTGCTCCATAATGATAAAGTGCTGCAGGAGGCTAAAAGTCTTTCTCAGTCATTCCACAAAAAAGGAGACCAGTTTGCCAATATCGTGAAAATGGGACGCACGGAAGGACAGGATGCGGTACCCATGACCGTTGGGCAGGAATTTCACGCGTTTGGCAGTCAGCTGGATGCCGCCATTGATGTGCTCACAAAGGCTGAGTCTTTTCTGTGTGAGGTGAATATGGGCGCGACCGCCATCGGGACAGGCCTTACAGCTTCTCCGGGATATGCTGAGAAATGCGTTGCCCAGTTGGCCAAGATCACCGGGAAGCCGATCGTGCTGGCACACGACCTGATCGCCGCCACCAGCAGCATGCAGGCTTTTGTCATGTACTCTTCTGCGCTGAAAAATCTGGCCGTTACTTTATCCAAGATCAGCAGTGACCTGATCTTTCTTGCTTCCGGGCCAAGGGCCGGCATTTTCGAGATCAATCTTCCGGCATTGCAGCCCGGGTCTTCCATCATGCCGGGTAAAGTAAATCCGGTAATGCCGGAATTGATGAACGAGATCTGCTACAAAGTGATCGGTAACGACCTGACCGTTACCATGGGTTCAAGGGACGGCCTGACCCAATTGAACGCTTACGAACCGGTGGTGGCGATTGCCATTATGGAATCGCAGGGATTGTTTTTTAAAACGCTGCCGCTGTTCCGCAAAAATTGTATCGATGGCATTACGGTAAACCAGCAGGTAGTACAAAACTATATGAACCGCAGCGTCGGTATTGTTA
Source organism: Puia sp. (assembly GCA_035548895.1). Taxonomy (GTDB): domain Bacteria; phylum Bacteroidota; class Bacteroidia; order Chitinophagales; family Chitinophagaceae; genus Puia. The sequence continues at coordinate 945 of DASZRP010000242.1, forward strand.
CTGCACTCAATCCTGTTCTCGGATACGAAAAAACAACGGAGCTGGCGAAAGAAGCCCTTGAAAAGAATAAGGGCATTCTTGAATTGATCAGGGAAAAGAAATTGCTGACAGAAGATCAGATCAAGAAGCTGATGGATCCTAAATCTTTAACGGGTCAGAAATAATTCCACAAAACAAACAACCTTCATATTCCCCCCATTCAAAAAACATTTTTTATGAAACGCATCATTTACATACTGGTGGTATTGGCAATAGCTGTCAGCGCCAATGCCCAGGGTAGTTTGCCCAGAATAATAATTCTTGCTACCGGTGGAACTATTGCCGGAGCCGGCAATGCGGCAGACCGGGCCGGCTACAAAGCAGGCGCATTACCTATTGATGAGTTGTTGAATGCCGTACCTGAAATACATAAGTTTGGCAAGATATCGGGCGAACAAATAGCTTCCGTTGGCAGCCAGGACATGACCATTGATATATGGAAAAAGCTGGCAACCAGGATAAACCAAATCTTCGCAAACAATGAAGCTGACGCCGTGGTAATCACTCATGGCACCGATACGCAGGAAGAAACCGCCTATTTCCTCGACCTGACCGTGGCACACAAAAATGTCGTGGTGATCACCGGCTCCATGCGGCCTGCAACCGGCATCAGCGCCGACGGCCCCAAGAATCTGCTGGATGCCGTAGTGGTGGCTGCTGATCCCCAAAGTAAGGGAAAAGGTGTTCTGGTATCCTTCAATGAAAGCATTTTCGACAGCCGGGATGTGGTGAAGACAAGCACTACAAAACTGAACGCTTTTACTGCCCCGAATGCCGGTCCGATTGGCCAGGTATACGATGGCAAGGTTCAATACTATCTCACCTCCATGCGCGAGGTCAATGTAGGCACTCCTTTTAAAGTGGCAGCCAATACACAATTCCCAAGGGTTGACATTGTTTATATGTATGCGGATGCCGGGGCTGATCTGATCAACTGTGCCGTGGCTGCCGGAGCAAAAGGTCTTGTTATCGCCGGCGTGGGCAACGGTAATTTCAATAAAGCCTACACCGATGCTATTACAGCAGCCGTTAAAAAAGGCGTTATTGTATGCCGCGCTTCCCGTTGTGTCAGCGGGCGTGTTGTGCTGGAAGACGAGATAGATGATAAAGCCCTGGGCACGATAGTCAGCGAAGACCTGAATCCGCAAAAGGCCAGGGTATTGCTGATGCTTGGCATGAATGCCACGACGAACAAAGATCAACTTCAGAAGTACTTCTTTCAATATTGATTACCGGAACGGGCAGCAGGCAGACACGGTGGACATTTCGTTTTTTTGGATCACCATCTATCAACTGAGGTGCAATTCGTATTATGCGCGTAAAAGAATGGGCTAAGCGGTTATCAGCATGCAGGATGGTCGTTAAGATCGTGCTAAGCATGCTGTTTCCGCTATCTATGTATGCACAAAAAGATACCCTTAAATTGCTTCCTGACGGCACTGACGGACTCCTGTTCGCAAAACGCCCTATTGACACAATTTTAGTGCACGATAAGAAGGAATTGCCGGCCAATGAATTTGAAGGCACTTATTCAACCTTCCGCATCGGAATGGGGTACATCGGGGATGTTACGGCTTACGGGCAGAGCGCAACCTTCAAGCGCCAAATGGATTCACTGGACCTGGATTTAAAGACCACTTATCAAACCAGGGACTTCCGGGTACTCGGCAGCGGCCGGTTGCTGAAAACCAAGAGATATATCGCCTGGAAATTTGCGTATATGTATGACGGGGATAAAAAGGTGTGGATGATCCGCGAGACCGGTGTTACCATAGGCGTCCCTGAACTGTCGGGCAATATTTTTATCGGTCGCACGAAGGAAGGATTTTCGATGATCAAGGTAATGAATGGTCACTCCGGCTTAACCAATGAAAGGCAAATGGCTCTTGATCCCATCCCGATACTGGCAGACGGTATTAAGTATTTCGGCTATTTCCCTAAATCCAAACTGTTTCTGAACCTCGGGTATTATAACGACTTTATGTCCAAGGGGCAATCATTTTCAACATTTCGCTGGCAAACCGTGGCAAGAGTGGGCTGGGTACCGGTCTATAAGCCTGATCAGAATCTACTGCTGCATGTCGCAGCCAATTTGCAGTACGGGGATCCTGTTAACGGGCAGTTTTCCATAAAATCACGTCCGGAATCCAATCCCACCCCGCAACTGATCTCAACCGGCACATTCAGCGCCAATCATGCCAGCGATCTGGGAATGGAAGCCTATTTTACCATTAAGCGTTTTACTATTGGTTCGGAAGTGATGACGCATAACTACTATTCAAACACAGCGCAAAATCACAACTTTTATGGCGGGGATGTGGTGGTGAGTTATTTCCTTACGAACAACGAACGTCCATACAACACTACCAGCGGTAACGTTTATGGTTTCGTGCCGGTCAAAAGCGGCATTTTCAATCATGGTATCGGCGCGATTGAAGCGGTGCTGCACATATCTACCTTTAATTTGAATAACGGCGACATTCACGGAGGGCAGTTTACCCGCATCACGCCCATGATCAACTGGTATCTCGCCAAATTTCTGCGCATGGAATTTATTTACGGTTATGGAATTCTGGACCGGTTCAACCTGAAAGGAAGCGTGAACTTCTTTGAATCCCGTTTGCAGGTAACGCTGATGTAAGTAAAAACAGGATCCCCGCGAAATTACGGATCACTCTTCCCGAAGCACATCCGCGGGGTTTAAAAACGATGTTCTTATTGTTTTGATGAAGATGGTCAGAAGGGCTGCGCCCAACACGAGTATAAAAGGCGTTGTTACCATCCACATTTTGATATCGATCCGGTACGCGTAGTTGTCAAGCCATTGCGACAGGCAGTACCAGATGGCAGGAATTGCGAAAAGTCCGGCAATGACTACCAGCCGAAGAAATCCCCAGGCAAGCATGCGGGCAATACCGGCTGTTGACGCTCCCAATACTTTCCGAATGCCGATTTCCTTTAAGCGGGCCTGAAGCATCAGCACCACCAATCCGAATAAGCCCAGGCAGGCCAGGAAAACAGTCAGTCCGGCAAAAATGCCGAATATCGTAAGCAGCCTTCTTTCATTGTCATACTGAGCGGCAAGCATGTCTGTTGCCCACCGGCCATTGAATGGCTGCGCAGGATAGAGGCTCGCAAATTTACCAGCGATATTCCCTGCCGTTGTTTGAGGATTATCTGCAGCGATGCGAACCAGCAGTGCGCCGTAGACCGATTTGCTTTTTGCATAAATCACGCAAAGGTCCATCGGCGATTTCAAGGTAGCGATATTAAAATCTGAAACGATGCCGACCGGTGTTCCAATACCGGGAAAGGGGTGACCGAGTTCGGTGATGCCCAACCGCAGCGCTGTGGCCTGTGTAACCAGGCAGGGCTCGACTGACTGTATCTTGTCCAGTTCGGACATATTAGTTTGCATCAGTGAATCATAGTTTGGAGCATCACCCGGCAGATTATCATAGAGCAAGCGACCTCTAACCAGGTGCAGCCCGATCAGCTGCGCAAAACCGGCGTCGGATAAAATCTCCTGAATGGGAATTTTTATCGAAGGATTTTTGGGGTCCTGCCACAACCCACTTGACCCGGCTCCTGAACTTCCAGGTCTCCAGCTCGTGATGGCGGTGGCTGTTACGCCGGGTAATTTTTTTATTTCCTGTTGAAAGAAAGAACCCGCATTTCCCCAATCCATATATTCCAGAACAAGCAAACCTTTTGGGTTGTAACCCAAAGGATGTTCATCGAGGAACCGGATCTGTCGAAACACCACCAGACTGCTAATCGAAAGCGCAATAGCGATGCTAAACTGAAGACCGACCAGCCAATGCCGCAATCCTTTGCCATGAGTCAATGCATTTTGTACTCCTGGCGCAACGACGGCAGCT
>DASZRP010000243.1:0-8143 GCA_035548895.1 Puia sp.
GGACCTCATCAACGTACCGGAATTCAACATTTATAACGGCCGGTTTGTCTACCGTGCTACCGGCGGTCGACAAGCCGCGGCAAGCGGTATCAATATTCATTTGCTGCCCAATAAACTGCTGCGGATAGATTCCCTGGTAGACGTTAAAGCAGCCCTTCCAGAATTCAGTCTCCGCCAGTTCAATCTGACCTTCGGAAAACTGCAGGCACACCTGTTCAATTTTTCCTTCAGCGGCAAACAAGCCGAAAACCATAGCGACAGTCTTGATCTCCTGCTGCCCAATGGAACCCGGATCACCGGAAGCTCTGTTTACTGGCATGCCCTCGACTGGGACCTGCTGCAGCGCTCAAAACAGCTCGTCGCTCAGGCGGTTCGCATCGGACAGCTTACGGCGCATATCACGCATAGTAATTCTTCTTCCGCAGAGAAAAAGGATTTGCCACCGATCAATATAGGGACTGTGGAAATAGACAAAGGCGATATGCTGGTCGAATCGCCAAAAGGAGATATCAGCTTTAACCTGGACCATGTTTCCCTGCAACACCTGGCCTCCGATAAAAAGCAGTTTACCTGGGACCAGGCAAAATTTGTTTTGGAGAACTTCCATCAGCAAACCGCGACAACCCAAATCAGCATCGCGAAATTCCAATTCGACAATCAGTCGGAAAGCATTTTATCCGGGCTATCTATAGTTTCCGAAACCGAAAACGCCCGTACCCGCATTGCCCTGCCAACGGCCCGCCTCCTGCTGCCTTTGCACGGCACGGATATGAAGAGCCTAACGATAGGACGCCTTGTATTGGATAATCCCCAGGTTGACCTGGTATCCCTACGTCAGAAAAAATCTCCGGCGAACAGTATTTCGATACCGGCCGACATCAGCCTGAACGAACTCAAATGGAACAACTTAAAACTCACCTATCAGAAAACTACCGGGAAGGATAGCCTGAAACTGCAATTCCTTTGCTCCGCCGAGGGAAAGTATATTCAGGCTTTCCGCAATCCGGAGAAAATAATCGACTATGATCGCCTCAACCTCCGCCTCAGTGACCTTAGTATCGACCGGCCTGGTGTCAGTGCAATGCTGCCTGACCTGGAACTGAATTTAAACCAGGGCGATCTGGTTCAGCAAAAGGATCATCGCCTGAATCTGACAACCGGCGTCGATCTGGCGTGGAAGAACGCAAACATTCAATACAAAAAAGACAGCGCCCTGCTTTCCGTTCCTTCGGTCTCAGGCCGGTTCACTGAAACGAAATTCAATTTCGTTTCCGGACGAAAGCTTGAACCAGCTTATCTCGCTTCTGCTGCCCAGGCTCAGGGTAATTCCCTTTTCTACAGAAACCGGCAGATCCATGTGCGGCTGGGAGCCTATTCCTGGAATGGAAAAAAGCAGGAGCTCAGTCTGCAGCATTTCGAAGTGATGCCCAATAAAAGCCGGGAAGAAAGTTTCCGTACCGCGAAGTGGCAAAAAGATTATATGGAGTTGAAAGGAAAACAGCTCACGTTCACCGGCATTCATTTTCCTGACAAAGGGCGGGATTCCCTCCTGCACATTCATCGGGTCGAGGTTCAGGGCCTTGCACTCGGTACCTGGCGCGACCGGCGGATCCCTTTTGAGCACGGCATTGAGAAACCGATGCCCACAAAGATGATCAATGCCATATCGTTTCCCTTTGCCATCGATACGGTCTGGCTAAGTAAAAATGAAATTCACGTACACGAGTATTCGATCGGCACAGGGCTTTGGAGCGATATCCCGATCGAATCGCTTTCCGGATATGTGGCGAACCTGCGCAACCGCGACAACCGGCAGGCTCAGCTGTCTGTCGAAGCATCCGCGCTTTTTTTCCGAAATCCCATTCAGCACTTTAGCTACCGGGAAGCCTATGGAGATTCACTCTCTCCTTTTCGAGCCTCCATCCTGCTCACAAAGACCAACCTGCGAGCCTTCCGGGAACTCGGTATGGCACTTGCCGCAGTCGATATCCGAAGCGGGCATGCCGATACGATCGATGTGGACTGGTCTGGCAACAAATACGCGGCTACCGGCGATATGCATTTCATGTTCGAACGGTTCAGGATTAAGATGTACGACAAAAAAGATACGGCCCGTCAGAGCTTCATGCAGTTGCTGAAAACAAAACTGGCGAACCTGGTGTTGCCCGGCAGCAAGGACGCCAATACTTTCCTGTATTTCGAACGGGACCGCGAAAAATTTGTGTTCAACTACTGGGTGAAAACACAGGCGAAGGGATTCCTGGCAGCCGTTGGCTTAAAAAGCAGTAAAAAATACCTTAAGGAATACAACGAAAAAGCTCCCGGCTTCGGCCTTGAACCCATTGACCCGGCGGCGCTTAACGGAAGACGGTTGACGGTGAACGGTAAACGGTATTTTTCCGTCAACCGTTAACCGTCTACTGTTCACCTCTTAGATACGCTTTGAATTCGCTTAAAACGTACACATAAAGCGCATTTTGATTGAATGGGCTTCCTTGCGGAGGCCCACTTTGCCCTTTAAGCGGACAGGCACTGTGTCGAAAGCGGACATTCTTTATTCGCTCGAATAAATATAAAACACTGATAATCATAATGCTGCAAAAACGGCATCTTCTTAGATTCCTTTAACCGTTCACCGTCAACTGTCAACCGTTAATCATGCTTCGAAATTACCTCCTCTCCGCCTGGAGAAATCTCATTAAGAACAAAGCCTTTTCCTTTTTAAACATCAGCGGCCTGGCCATCGGCATGGCCAGCGCTCTGCTGATCGGGCTTTGGATCTGGAACGAAGTAAGCTTTGACCGCTTTCATAAGAATGGCGATCATATCTATGAAGCTTGGAACCGGGCTGTGTTCGATGGTCAGATGCAATACTGGAATAATACGCCGAAGATCCTGGGACCGACGTTGAAGATTGATTATCCTGAAGTGGCCGACGTAGCGCGATCAATCGATACCTGGTTTGTGGTTGCCGTTGGTGAAAAAAAAGCCTCCTGCGAATCGAATATCGTCGATCCGGCTTTTCTGACCATGTTCAGTTTCCCGCTGGTCCGTGGCGATGCCAGGACCGCTTTAAGCCAGGTAAATTCCATCGTGCTGACGGAAAAGATGGCGAAGCGGATGTTTGGCAACGAGGATCCCATGGGCAAACTGGTCCGGATCGATCACTTTAACTTTTTGGTCTCCGGCGTAATGCAAGATTTGCCGGTCAATACGAGGTTCAAATTCGACTATCTGCTCCCCTGGACGCACGTAAAAGAGATTGGCTGGGATGATGACTATTGGGGAAATAATTCATGCAACACCTTTGTACAACTGAAACCAGCCACCAGCGAAACGGCGTTCAATGCGAAGATCAGGGATATTACGAAGACCCATTCGAAAGGCCAGGAGCCGGAAGAAGTGTTTCTCCACCCGCTGGCGAAATGGCATTTGTATACCAGATTTGAAAACGGGAAGGCCGTGGGCGGCGAAATCGAAACCATACGGCTCTTTACCGTGGTGGCCATTTTCATCCTGATCATCGCCTGCATCAATTTCATGAATTTAAGCACGGCGAGGAGTGAAAAAAGAGCAAAGGAAGTCGGCATCCGCAAAGTCTCCGGCGCTTTCAGGTATTCGCTGATCATGCAATTCATGGGTGAATCGATCTTTGTAGCTGCCCTGTCCGGCCTGGTCGCCATCCTGCTGGTGCAGTTCGCGCTGCCCTCATTTGACCTGCTGATTCAAAAGGACCTGCGGCTGCCGTGGACGAATATTTATTTCTGGCTATTCATCCTTCTCTTTGTTCTCTTTACCGGGCTGGTTGCCGGAAGCTATCCTGCCTTTTTCCTTTCTTCCTTCCAACCCGTCGCCGTACTTAAAGGGACCTTTAAAAAAGTGCAGGCCATGGTAACACCCCGGCGGATATTGGTGATCGTTCAATTTACATTTGCGATCGTGCTGGTGATCAGCACTCTGGTGGTCGTCAACCAGATCCGCTATGCGCAGAACCGCGACTCCGGTTACCAGCGCGAAAAACTGGTCTATCATTTCCTGACCGGAACACTGGGGCAAAAGTTCGATGTGGTAAAAACCGAACTTCTGCAGAGCGGCGTCGCGACCGACATCACCCAAACCAACTCTCCGCTCACCGAAGTATGGAGCGATACCTGGGGCATCAAATGGCAGGGCAAATCTCCTTACGATAAAACAGATTTTATCCGCTATGCAGCGGACGAACACCTGAGCAGAACCGCCGGTCTCCAGATTGTAGCAGGAAGGGATATGGACCTGGCCCAGTTTCCCACCGACTCCACAGCAATGCTGCTGAACCCGTCCGCCGTCGCCGTGATGCGCTTCAAGGACCCGATTGGTCAACTGGTGAATGTAGACGACCGCACGTACCATGTGGTTGGGGTAATCAAAGATTTCATCATCGGATCTCCTTATGAACCGATGAGGCCCATTTTTGTGGAGGGTGGTGCAGGCGGCAATCGGTTCAACGTAATGCACATCCGCCTGGGCTCGAAATACTCTACCGCCGAAGCGATTGAGAAAATGGGACAAATCCTTCGCAAATACAATCCGGAATATCCTTTCGAATACCATTTTATCGACCAGGAATATGCGAAGAAATTCGACGATACGAAACGCACGGCCACCCTTGCTGCGCTGTTTGCCGGACTAACTATCCTGATCTCCTGTTTAGGCATTTTCGGCCTGGCTTCCTTTGTCGCCGCCCAGCGCACCAAGGAGATCGGCGTCCGCAAAGTACTTGGCGCGAGTGTATTCAATCTATGGCAAATGCTGTCCAAAGATTTCATCAAACTGGTACTGATCGCGATGGCCATCGCAACGCCCATCGCCGGGTATTTTATGAATAACTGGCTGCAGAATTTTGATTATCGAACCGGGCTTTCCTGGTGGCTCTTCGCCTCCGCAGGCCTCGGCGCCCTACTGATCACATTAGCCACCGTGAGCTATCAGAGCATTCGCGCGGCGATGGCGAATCCGGTTCGCAGTTTGAGATCGGAATAGATGACAGATGATAGATGACGGATGACGGAAAAACATTATTATGCTAAAGAATTATTTAACGACGGCGCTTCGTAATCTTCGTAAACACAAGCTCTATTCAGCCATCAATATCATTGGACTGGCAACCGGCATGGCCGCCTGCATCGTGATCATGCTCTTTGTTTACTACGAACGAAGCTTTGATAATTTCCAGACCAAAAATATCTACCGGCTCAGCGAAGTACAAAAATTCCCCGGCATGGTAGCTTCCCAGAAAGTAGGCCTTTCCATGTTTCCCATGGGGCCTACCATGAAGCAGGACTTTCCGGAGATCCTTAATTTCACCCGGGTTAACTGGGAGGATCAATACCTCGTCAATTTCGGGGAGAAGAAAGTGTACTATCCGCGGGTTTACTATGTAGACACGAGCTTCCTTGACATGTTCAACTTCCCATTGCTGAGCGGAGATAAAAAAACCGTGCTGCTCAGGCCCAACAGCGCCGTGCTCACCGAGAGTGCAGCCCAAAAGCTTTTTGGGAAAGAAAATCCCGTAGGAAAATCGATAACCCATTATGGCTTCGATACCCTCACTTTTACCGTAACAGGCGTACTGAAAGATGTTCCTCAAAACTCCCAGTTTCAATTTGACGGCTTGTTTTCATTTAACACCAAAATAAGACCTGACTGGATAAATAATTGGGGAGGTAACTGGCTGGATACTTATTTTGAAATGGCGCCCAACACCAATACCGCAGCGCTGGAAAAGCAATTCCCTGATTATCTGAAACGAAGGATCACCGGGTACGAAGCCTGGAAATTCTATGAACTGTTTCTGGTGCCTCTGAAGGAAATTCACAGCAACACTTCCGACATCGGCCTTGATTATATCAACTATCAGAAATTCGACAGAAAATACACGAATATCTTTTTGATCATCGCCCTGATCGTGCTGGCCATTGCCTGCATCAATTTCATGAACCTCTCTACCGCCCGGTCGGCTGAAAGGGCCAAAGAAGTCGGCGTACGTAAATCGATCGGCGCACAGCGATATCAGTTAGGCGTGCAGTTCCTGGCAGAGACAGTATTGTTAGCGTTGACCGCTATGCTGTTGGCTATTGTGCTTGTCTACCTTTCCCTGCCCTATATCCGCAATCTCAGCCAGCGCGATCTGGGGGCCTTGCTATCGGATCATCCGGGCTTATTCCTTACTATACTATCAGGCACTATTGTGCTGGGGCTGATCTCCGGGCTCTATCCGGCCGTTTACCTATCTTCTTTTCAGCCTTCCAAAGTATTGAAGGGATCTGTGAGCGCGGGAAATAAAAAATCGGGCTTTCGGAATATGCTCGTCATCTCTCAGTTCGCCAGCGCTGTTTTCCTGATCATTTCCACGCTCTTTGTCTTCCGGCAGCTAAACTATATGCAGAAAAAAGATCCAGGCTTCGTGCGCGATGAAGTAGTTACGGTTCCGTTGGAGAATATCCCCTTTGAAAAATACAGTGTCATAAAAGACAAGCTCTCTGCCAGTTCCCTGGTTAGTCACGTCACAGCATCCATCGATCAATTGGGAGGACATCTCGATCAGACCGGTGTACAGTTCCGCGGCGACGGGCCTCAACGACAGTTAGCCGTCACCTGCCTCATCGTAGATGCAGACTATCTTAATCTGTACAAGATCGGCCTGCTTTACGGCAGCAATTTTTCTCGTGAAAAAGAAGCTTCCGGCAATGAGTATATCCTCAATGAATCGCTGGCTAAAGAACTGCTGAAGGACAAGCCCGGAGCACCCCTCTCCTCGCTTATCGGGAAAGAATTCGGATTCGATTCTGCCGGGCGGATCGTCGGTATAGTAAAGGACTTCAATTTCAACTCGCTGCACTACAAGATCGAAACGATATTTCTAAACAGCCGCCGCAATTTCGGCTACCGGATGATGTCGGTCAAGATCAATGGCGGCAAGGAAGCCGAAGCGCTGGATTTCATCGCGTCCACCTGGAAGAGCGTGCTCCCAGATCGTCCTTATTCCTACCAGTTTTTAGACGACCATTTCAGGGAAGTGTACCGCACCGATTCGCAGATCACGCAAATGGTTGGCATATTAGCCGCCCTCGCAATATTCATCTCCTGTCTCGGATTGTTCGGCCTGGCTTCTTATGCAGCGGAAAAACGGGTCAAGGAGATTGGTGTTCGAAAAGTGCTGGGCGCATCGGTGACCGACATCATTACGCTGCTTTCCCGGCATTTTATCAAGCTGGTCCTGATCGCCAATGCCATTGCCTGGCCCCTGGCCTGGCTTACGGTGAACCGGTGGATGCAGGACTATGCTTACCGTCTTCCGCTGAGTTGGTGGATCTTCCTGTTAGCCGGAGGTATCGCTCTCGCCATCGCGCTGCTGACGGTGAGCCTGCTGGCGAGAAAGGCTGCGATGGCGAATCCGGTGCAGAGCTTGCGGTCTGAGTAGATGGCAGATGATAGATGACAGTTGACAGAAAAATATACTGTCATCCGTCAACTGTCATCTTATCCCTTTTCATTTCCCTCCGGATCTTGTCCCGATGTCTCTTTCCCCAATCGCTCAGGGCCGAGACGACCTCATGAAGCGATTCACTGTAAGGTGTGATCTCGTATTCGACCACTACGGGTGTCTGGGAATGATAGACCTTTCGCTTCACGAAGCCGTTCAGTTCGAGTTCCTTCAGCTCGGTCGACAGTACCCGCGCAGAAATGCCTTCCACGGTACGCTGCAATTCATTAAAACGCTTGCTCCCTTCCTGCAGGGCAATAATGATCCGCAATTTCCATTTGCCGCCGATAGCGTATAACGCATCTCCTACCGCCGCCAGGTGCCCGGCGCATTCCTGTTTTGAATCCGGTTTGCACGATTTCATCGAATCTCTTTTTGTTCACGGTTCACCACTAACCAACAGGTTACTGCTAACCTTTTGTATACTACTAACCATTTCCTACCAAAGGTAAATAGTTTTGCATTCTAAATAAGTGAAAAATGAAAACGACAAAAGTGCTGTACTGGACCGCCACGATAATGGTGGCACTCATGATGACTTATTCCGCTTACGCGTACCTCACGCAGCCTGCCCTTGATCAGGCTTTCCATCACCTGGGCTATCCGGCCTATTTCCGTGTC
>DASZRP010000244.1:0-5301 GCA_035548895.1 Puia sp.
CTGTCCGTCCACTGCAGGGTATTTCTCGCACGGGGCTGCCGCTCCCGGTAGAGGCTGTCGAATTTTGCTTCATCCATATCGCGCATCAGCCAAACGTAGGAGATGATCATGGCCGTGCGCACGCTGTGTACCGTGGAGATCTCCGGATCCACCAGAATGGTCAGCATATCGATGGTCTTTTCATTGGCCGGGCTGTTGCGCAGGAAATAGTAGCGGTCCTTATCCGTTCTTCCGGCCAGGCAATAGTCCACGAACCCGGCGTGCTCCTGGAAAAAGCTGCTCATCTCGTCGATCAGCAGGTGAATACGCCGCTTCACGGAAGACGAGTTGCCGTACTGCAGGGTCAGCTCCAGCTTGTACTTGGTGACGTAATAGGAGGCCAGCGCCAGCAGTGGAGGAAGGCCCGTTTTGAAGAACTCCGCTTCCTCGGCTTCGCTTTCAAACACATGGGTGCGCAGCCGCTCGGAGAGGTTGTCGATGGCAGCCTGGATCATCGGAGCCAGGTTTTTGGGTGCAAGCCCCAGCGATTCGTTGATGTTGTCGAGCGCAGCCAGGTCCTGGTAAAGCGCTTCGAAGAGTTGTTTGGCAAAGTCCAGCATAAGATTCAGTTTTTGACGGTTAAAACTCGGGTGATTTCACCCATCGAAGTTATAAGTGGTTTTTTCGCATAACCTCAGCCGAAAGCAGATTTCGAAAACATTTATTTTTTTGAAAAACCGGGATTTTTTAATCGCTCAACTGTTGCCAGATTTTTTTAAAAAGACCGGGAAAAAATGACAGCTCAAACGATATCTCTTTTTTTAGTATTTATTGCAAAAACCGGGATTTTTTGATCGCTCAACTGTTGCCATCTATTTCACTAGTGGAAAACACTTAACTGATTGTTCGTGCCCGAATCATTTGTAAATTGAATGAACCGACATGAATTCCCCGATTTCCCAGCGAATTGTTCATGGATTCAATCGCCGCGAGCCCTGGGCGCTGCGAGAGATCTATGATAAATTCCGCGCGCCGCTCTTTGCCTGGGTGAACAGCAAGACCCGCAATATCCAGGACGCGGAAGACATCGTGGCCGACGCCTTTAGGATCTTGCTGGAACAAAAAGGTCATTTTGATCGGCTGAGCCGGATAAAGCATTTTCTTAGAAATTCTTCAAGAAATGCCTGGCTCAACCTCCGGGCGCATCGCGCCGTGGAGCGATCCAAACTGCCTGAAGTCTGGTCTTACTATGAAAATTCCGGGGAAGATGAAGAAGAATTGCGCGATATAGCCGAACACTATATGAAGCGGATCACCGGCAAGCTTGACCGGCTTCCGGAAAAATCGAAACAGATCGTGCTCCTTCATTTCAGTCAGGGAATGAGCCATGCCGAAATAGCGAGAGCCCTGCACATTTCCGAAAAAACCGTGGCGAACCGGAAAGTGCTTGCCCTGAAGAAACTGAAGATGGAGCTGGTGAAAGCCGCCATCCTATTCCTCATCCGTTTAATGCTTATGTTATGAACCGCGCTGAACGAATCGGTAAACTGATGTTTCGCTATCTGCGGAATGAACTGTCGGAGCAGGAAACGGCGGAGCTGCGATCCTGGCGGAACGATAAGCCGGCCCACGAGGCCTTTTTCCAACAGCAAACAGATCCGGACTGGCTGCGGCAAACCATTCCGGCGATCTATGCGGGGCACGACCAGGGGCTGGAGCGCTTGCTGAATGAACATGCGGTGAAACGATCCCTTCCCTTCCGGCGAATCTGGGGCGTTATGATTTGGCAGCTGGCCGCGTCCTTCCTGGCTCTTATTGGCTTCTATGCTTTGCTGACGCACGAGCTGAGCTCGTCTAACGGGCATCAGCCCCCCGGGTCTCAACAAGCGCGTTCAACCGAAGTCAAGGGGCTCAGCAAAGCGATTGAAGACATAAAATCGGGGTTCCGCGACGGACAGGCCTCGGCGCGACGGGCTAAACACTTCAGTTCCATTCCGGAACTGGTGGCTCTTTACGATAGCACCGCCTCGCCCGACCGGTTCCATACGCTGTCTACTAATAAACACGGGCGCTACATGATCACGATGCCCGACGGAAGCCGCTCCTGGCAGAACACCGGCAGCTGGGTGGCCTATCCCGCCAACTTCTTCCACGCCGAAACGAAATTGATTGTTCGGGGAGAGGTTTATGTTGAACTAACACCCAACAAAAGTGATTTTACTCCCTTCGAGGTACAAGCCGGAAAGATTAGCATTACCGCATTCACCGGGCGGTTTAACCTGCAGGCCTATCCCAAAGACTCGACGATCACGATCACGGCCATTGAAGGTGTGCTGAGAATAAAGTCCGGCGATACCGTTATTGCCCTTCAGCCGCACGGGCAGCTGGTGCTATCGGGCGGCAAAACGGAATTGCTCAGGGATGTCGATATTGCGAAGGTGCTGGGGTGGAAGAAGAAGTAGACATCTCGGTGTGCAGAAAGCGAAGGTCAGGCTGCTGCGTAGGCGCTGTTTCGTAGTTAACAAGAGGGAAGTGTTAAGTTCACTATCCCTGACAAATGAAGAATCGGAAGCAAACGACAGATTTACGTTTGATCCTATGCAAAACATTTATACATTCATTAAATAGGGATGTCATTCCAATTCAATTATACGCCATGCCGGACAAGCCTTAACATTAAAATCACCTGTTTAATGAAAATCATTCTTACTATATCTTTTCTCGCGTTAATGTTTGCTTCTTACGGACAAAATAGCAAAGCGGTTGACAACGATGAACAACAGCTTGACGCAGTTTGCGATACAATTATGCAATATTTCAGCAAAGGGCAGTTCAAAGATGCGATTCAACTGGTAAAACAAAATTCAGTTATAGAACCGGAAAAAATCGACACACTACTGGTAGCAATAGAAAATCAGGCGCAAAATTATTTTCCAGCCTACGGAAAAATGCTATCGGCAGAATTTATCACTAGCCGAAAATTAAAAAACTTTATTGAGAAGCGCTTTTACATCGTAAAATTTGAAAAATTTCCTTTAAAAGCTGACTTTACGCTTTATAAAAGTTCCAGAGGCTGGACAATAACTTCGTTCAATTATAATGAGGATTTAATGGAGTTGCTTTTTTGACAATTAGTACGAGCACTCGATGATAACTGTCAAACAAAATTGCAACGCTCATGATCGGGCTTTTATTAACAACCATACCTTTCGGACAATTTATAAAACACTAAATTGAATGTCGCGCAAGCTTGATGATGTAATTACTTAGAAAGCGAAAATGAGTGTTTCTCAATAGTTAATTAAATACCGATGACAAGCAGATTGGAATTTTTGCAAGGGGCGATTAATACGATCAAACTATCTGAAGCAAGAAAAGGGCTTATTATAATTGATGAAGATATTGCCCGGAAAGCCGGCTTTTCTGTGGAGCAATTTCAAAGTTTTTTAAAAGGCAAAAGGCAAGCGCCCGATAATTTAGATATTCAGTTATTATCGCTTTATGGAATCAAGAGAAGAATTATAGAATTTATAGATCCTCTCCCACCTGATATGCTACAAGATTCAGACGACGAAGAGGAGGAATAATAAAAATACATTCTAAATTCCTGCCATGATAGTTGCTCTTTATAAAACATACAAAGAATGTTATGCACGAGAATATTCTACAATGCAGTTGATAACACAAACGCCAATCATGTTTATTCGGAATTTAAACAAGTGAAATGATAATTATGAATTGGGAAAAGTTATCTTCAATAGGTGCCTGGAGCGCTGGGATTGCAACGGTTATCTTCCTGCTTTTTAAAAGGGTTATCGGTCAGTACTATTATATTTTTATTGCAATTGTATTAGTTTTTTCCAGCCTTTTTATTATTGCAACGGCTATGCATTGGATAAATAAACTTATCTCAAAGAAAAGGAAGAAATCAAAGTAATATGATTAAGCGTTTAAGTTTATATTCAAAAATTTCAAGTTTTATATTTGCAGCAAGTATTGGATTGCATATGGTGAATGATATTTTTCTGAAAAAAAAAGTTCCCGGTGAAATAATTGGATATGTGTTTTGGTTCTCCCTGGGGCTTTTTATAGGAGTCAATTGCTGCATTGATGTCGTAAAGCGGTTTAGAAAAGAGCCCAAAGACCTGTCTCAAAGGGAGAACCTGAATTAGTTTTAAATAGATCATTATCTTGGACACTATTGTTTTAAAATAATCGACAATGATCAATCTAAAAGACAGACCTTTTCAACGCGAAACACCTTTCTTGAAGGCCCTAAATTCAAAAAGGTGATCATTGTTTTGCCGCTGGAAGATGAAACATCAAGTTACAAAAATGATGATGATTAGAATAGTTAAGTATGTGATTATTGTTGCTGCATTGCTGGTCATTGGCATTTTTCTTCTTGGATATCTGTCATCCTTTGTCGGGTGGTATGGGTATAAAAAATGGCGCTATCGTGTGCTGACCTCTACGATTGCCGAATCGAAAAATAGGAATGTTTTCGTCCGAAAATTATCTTACCAAATTCTGGATTTCGGAGACTCGCTTGACAATTTCGAGGCATATATTGAAAAAGGATTCAGATTTGGTTACCATTCGTCGGAAGAAACCCGGCAAATTACAAATAGCAGATACCCCTATCAATTAAGCTTTACGGCTCATCCAAGGCAGAACATTTCTATAAATATTATACAAGACAATTTAACCAAATTTGACAGTTCAAATAGTTCCTGGGGGTTTTTAAAAGACTCGGTGTTGAAAGATACGATTGAACTTGAAATACACGAACAGGGAGTTCATCCGGGGAAGATTAAAGTTTGGCAGCCTAAAAGTTAAACTGAAAATATCGATATTTTTTTTAGGTCGAAGTCAATGATCTGCTTATAAAGCGTTCAATGTCGGATTATCTCATTCATACGACGATAATGCAACGACAGGAGCTGCTGTCCTCATTGAATCCAGGATTGATTTGTTTAAGCCGCTTTGCGAAAAATATCATTGCGAATTTTTGTGTGCAATATTTTTGCGATATAACAACGGTGAAGTTAAGCCCTGGATACATTTAGATGCAAAGTACAACCGGCTTGTGAAGGAGTTGAATATAGAATTTGACGTTGATTTGTACTGTCTTCCGAATAGCGAAAGTTGATTATCTCCAGTTCTCTTATTTTTAAATAAATAAAGCCCCGCCTCGTATGAAACGAGACAGGGCCTTTTAATCCCGGCTAAGCCGGGACAGCGTCCACGATGGAGAAAATCGAATTATTCTCCGGGGACGGTAATCTGGCTCACCGCACCGAGCACCGATCCTGCAACGGC
>DASZRP010000245.1:0-13251 GCA_035548895.1 Puia sp.
GATTTTTTCCCGGCAGGATGCTTATGTTTTAAGTACGACGACACCCTCCTGTTGAATAGCGGTTTAGGCGCCTCGGTTGGTGTTGGCGTAGGTATTAAAATATACCAGGGGAAATTTACAGGCTCATTGCATGCCAATAAAAACAACCAGCAGATCTATAAATTTTCGAAAGAAGATTCGATTTACCTCAGCAGTATCCTCGCCGAGCCAGAGACTCAGTCGCTCCGCCTTTACAAAAAGCCGGATTTTTTAACCAATGAAATTGTTATCGGGGAGTATCACGCCACGTATAAAAAATTCTATCAGAGGAACGAAAAAGACAAGGACGAGCTCTGCCGGTATACGGTTAAAATCATTTTTAAATGCCGGGTTACGGGAGGAATAGACAGTATCAAAAGTCTGAGCGGAATGGCCGGGCATTAGTTCTTCGGTTCCTTCCACGATATTTATTATCTTCATTTTATGGGCAGTACCGAACAGGCAAATTCCTTTGCCGACAAAAGCAGGGTCAAAGCCGCCGACCTCGGTCACCGGCAAACGATCAATTTTAATATCGGGAAATACGACGCTGTTGTGCCAGTCGGCAAGCAGCAATTTGATCAGGTCGGCCTTGCCCGCGAAAGAGCGAAAAATATCAAATGGCGGGCAATAGAGACCTTGGATCAGCAACTCGAACGGTTTGAACAGCAATTTACAGCGCGTGGCGGAAAAGTGATATGGGCCGAAACAACCGAAGAAGCATTGAAGGAAATCCTGCTTATTTGTGAAGAAAAAGGATGCAAGACGGTTGTCAAGAGCAAGAGCATGGTGACGGAGGAAATTCATCTGAATCACTTCCTGGAGGAAAATGGAATTGAAAGTGTAGAAACCGATCTGGGTGAATATATTCAGCAGTTGGATAACGAGCCGCCTTACCATATTGTCACTCCGGCCATGCATAAAAGCAAGGAGGACATCGCGAGGCTGTTCCATGAAAAGCTACAAACAGCTCCGGGACTTACACCCGAACAGTTAACCGGGGTCGCCAGAGAAAAGCTCCGCTCAAAGTATATTCAGGCAGCTGTCGGCATTACCGGCGCAAATTTTCTGATCGCTGAAACGGGCAGCATTGCGATCACTGAGAATGAGGGCAATGGACGATTAAGCTGCTCCTTTCCTAAAACCCATATTGCTATTGTCGGCATAGAAAAAGTAATCCCTTCGCTTACCGATCTGGGTTTATTCTGGCCTCTTCTGGCCACTTTTGGAACCGGTCAGCGCGTCACTTCCTATAATACTATTGTCTCGGGCCCGAAGCGGACAGATGAAATTGACGGACCCGATGAAATGTATGTGATCCTGCTGGACAATGGAAGAACCAACCTGCTTTCCAATGTGAAGGTGAGAGAGAGTCTTTACTGCATTCGTTGCGGGGCCTGTCTGAATGCCTGCCCGGTGTATAAGAATATCGGAGGGCATACTTACGGAACAACTTATAGCGGGCCCATCGGCTCGGTGATCACTCCACATCTGAAGCCAATGAAGGAATGGAACCACCTGAGCTACGCGTCTTCGCTTTGCGGAAACTGTACGGCCGTTTGTCCGGTCAGGATCAATCTCCACGAATTATTGCTGGAAAACCGTAACGAAGCGGTTCGGGAAGGAGATCCTTCCTGGATGGAAAAAATAGCCTGGCGCGGATGGAAGCAGGCCAGCCTCCACCGCAACTGGATGAACAAAGGAAACTATAAAATAAAAAACTGGATGATCAACCGCCTTTTTAAAGGATGGAGCCGGGGCCGCGCAGATCTCCAGTTTCCCGAAAAGACTTTTAACCAACGCTGGAAGGAAAGCCGCAAGGCCTGATTCATGCTGCTTTACTGTCAAAATATTTCGCCGCGACTTGCGTACACAGCCGGATTGATCGGACGGGAGCTTTTCTATGAACCGATTGAGCTGACTTCAGACAAAACCGTTTTTCTGAATGAGTCCGGGCCCAAAATAAATTATTCGAAGGAACGCTTAGGCGAAGCAGAATTTTTTATCCAATGTTATTCCCTGCTTTTTGAAAGCGGTATCCGGGAACAGGATATCCACTGCACGGTGTTCGATGAACTGCCCATTTTTTTTAGAACTGAAGGGGATTATGCATTCGATATTTTTGCAGCAACTTTCTACCTCGTAAGCCGGTATGAAGAATGGCTGCCCTTTCAGCCGGATCAGTATGGGCGGTTTCCTCATGAGCAATCACTGGCCTACCGGGAGCAGTTCCTGGACATCCCACTGGTCAACTGCTGGCTCGAACAGTTCAAAAAAGCGCTCAGGGATCGCTTTCCGGCGCTTCTTTTCAGAATAAAAGATTTTAAGTTCATTCCAAGCTACGATATTGATATCGCCTACTCATACAAGTACAAAGGCATGTGGAGAAATCTGGGCGGCTTCATGCGCTCCGGGTTAAAAAGGAACTGGGACCAGTTGTTTGACCGCTGGGATGTGCTGTTCAATAGAAAGAAGGATCCCTTTGATACTTATGAATGGCTCGACTCGCTGCATCTTTATTGCCGTACGCGGGCCTATTATTTTTTTCTGATGGCAGCGAGGACCGGCCGGTTAGATAAAAATATTTCTCCTCGAAAGAAGGCCATGCAGGACCTGATCGCCTATCATGCCAGCGGGTACACCGTCGGCATTCATCCTTCCTGGCAAAGCGGCGATGACGAACAACTGCTCTGGAAAGAGATCAATGCGTTGGAGGCTATCATTGAGAAGCCGGTTCACTACAGCCGGCAGCACTATATCCGACTGAATTTGCCGTCCACTTACCGGCGGCTCATTGATGCGGGGATCGAAAAAGATTTTTCCATGGGATATGGCGGTGCAAATGGATTTCGCGCTTCTATTGCATCGTCATTTCCCTGGTATGATCTGGAGATGGAAAACGAAACCAGGCTGACCTTATTCCCTTTCTGTTTTATGGATGCCTGTTCACATTACGAGCAGGGACAGTCTCCTTCAGCAGCCCATATCGAGTTGATGAACTACTACCGGAAAATCAGGAAGGTCAATGGTGTTATGGTAACCATCTGGCACAATCAGTTCTTTGGAGCTGATCCCGAGTTTGCCGGTTGGAAGGAAGTATATGAAGTGTTTCTAAAGGATGAGATCTACTGGGATATGTAAATCCTAATGTTTAAAATGGCGCATGCCGGTAATAACCATGACCAGATTTTTCTCTTTGCAGAACGCGATAGAATCCTTGTCCCTGATTGACCCCCCGGGCTGAATAAATGCCGATACACCTTCTTCGGCGGCCATGCGTACAGAATCATCAAAGGGGAAAAAAGCATCTGAAGCCAATACGGCGTTTTTCAGGCTGAATTTAAACTGCTTCGCTTTTTCAATGGCATGGCGCACGGCGTCAACCCTGCTGGTCTGACCGCATCCCTTTCCTACCAGCTGTTTGTTTTTTACCAGGGCAATGGCATTTGATTTCAGGTGTTTGCATACCAGATTGGCAAAAATCAGGTCCGCTTTTTCAGCTTCACTGCTCGCCTTGCCTCCAACTTCTTCCCATTTCAAAAAATTCCCCTGGTCGCTGTCCTGGATCAGTGTGCCGTTCAGCAGGGATTTGGACGTTTGCTTGCCAAGCGTGTACGCTGCGGAAAGCTGAAGCAATATCCTGTTCTTTTTTGACTTCAGAATCGTGAGCGCTTCTTCCGAAAAAGAAGGGGCGATAAGTACTTCGAAAAATAATTCATTGATGGCTTCGGCTGTGACCTTGTCTATTTCATTGTTGCAAACCAGTACGCCGCCGAATGCACTCTCCGGATCTCCGGCTAATGCTGCAGTCCATGCCGTCAGCACGTCGGACCGGGAAGCGATGCCGCACACGTTTGTATGTTTGATGATCGCGAAAACCGTTTTCTCCCTGAATTCGCTGATCAGTTGAATGGCCGCTTCAATATCGACCAGGTTGTTGTAAGAGATCTCCTTTCCATTCAACTGGGTAAATATTTTGCCCCAATCACCTTCGAAGAAGGCATGCTGGTGTGGATTTTCACCATACCGGAGCGGCGTTCCTGAAGATTCCTTCGAGACCGGTTTTCCCGGATTGAAATATTCATGAATAGCGAGGTCGTAGCCGGCAACGACTTCAAATGCCCGGGCAGCCATTTGTTTTCGCTGGCTCAGGGTGAATTCTCCTTTTTGCTCTTTGAGTTGCTTCTCCAGGGCGGGGTAATCGCTTTTATGGGCGATAACGGCAACATGGTTGAAATTTTTTGCTGCGGCCCGGATCATGGAAGGTCCGCCGATATCTATTTTTTCAATGATGGCCTTTTCTTCTTTTGTATTGGCCACGGTTTCTTCGAATGGATACAGGTCGACAATGACCAGGTCAATTTCCGGAATATGGTACTCAGCCATTTCTTTCAGGTCCTGCTGATCTTCACGTCTTCCAAGAATACCGCCAAAAACCGAAGGATGCAATGTTTTTACCCGTCCGCCTAAAATAGAAGGGTAGTGGGTGAGGTCTTCTACGGGCGTGCAGGGTATGCCCAATCCCTCGATAAAAGTTCTTGTACCACCGGTGGAGAGAATTTTTACGCCTAATGCATTTAGCTCTCTGACGATCGGTTCCAGCCCGTCTTTGTAGAAAACGGAGATCAGGGCTGATTGTATTTTTTTATTCATATCGGGAATGGTTCCTGTGAAGGCGATAAAGCTTGAAATTGGGAGTGGCAAATTTACGTGAATCAGGCTGCTTATCAAAGGCGATTTATGGCTTTTGTCCTGACCCTTAAATAGTGCGAGATCAAATAAATGAGAATGTACAATAGAATAACCTGCATCAAACCGACCTGGAGATTTTCGCAAATTGCTCCCGGCAACCTGGCGGTATAGGCGATAAAAGCATTCAACCATTTTATGGCCGTTCCAAGTGCCAGGCCTAATAGCCCAGCCAGCGGCGCCCAGACCGAGCAGATGCAAAGCGCAATTCCTGCTGCAAGGATTAAACTGGAAAAGGGAACGACAGGAATATTGGTCAGCAGAAAGTAGGTAGGAAACCGGTGAAAATAATACAGGCTGATCGGCATCGTGGTTATTTGGGCAGCAATACTGATCGATGCAGCCTGCCACAACCCGCTCAGGATCTTGTTTTTCGGATGAACCAGATTTTGGATTGGCGATAGAAAGGCAAAGATGCCAAAAACTGCCGCATAGCTTAGCTGAAAACCGGCGTCCCAAAGCCAGTAGGGGTTGAAGCAAAGCATCAGAAAGCAGGAGGCCGCCAATGAATTATAACCGTTGGCCTGCCTGGAGAAATGATTGCCTGTCAGCACAAGACTGAACATAACTGCAGATCGAAGCACCGAGGGAGATGCACCACTGAGCAGGCTGAATAGCCACAGGGCTAACATCAAAACGACCATGCGTATCCATTTTTCTCCTTTAGAGCGGTTTATCCGGCTCAGAAAAAACTGAAGGATCTGATAGATCAATGCAAGGTGCAGGCCGGAGATCGCAATAATATGAACGACGCCCGTGTCAGCATAAGATTGAACAACCGAACGGTCAAGATCTTCTGTAAAGCCGACCAGCAGGGCTTCCAGCAATCCGCTTTCTTCCTTTCCGGGAACATATTGCCTTATGATGCGGATGATTTTTTTTCTCCAGTACAGCAGGGCGGACTGAAAGGATTTCTCTCTGTATTTCGATAAGGAGTAGTCTGATGATTTGAGAAAGACCTGACCCTGTATTTGTTTCAGGCGGCAATAATGAACATAATCAAAACTCCCCTCGCCGGTATTTTGTATCGGATATATCCGCTTACGAAAAATGATCCAGACCCCTTGCTCTATTTGGGGCGACAGCAGAGAGTCGCGAAAATGGACGACAATTTTTTTATCTTCTCTGTAACAGGATATTCCGCTGCAGCCGTAATGGATCGTGGCTGTACTTCGGTACGAACCATTTTTTTGAACCGGATTACTGGTTAAGATGGCTGCGAAAATGCTATCAGATAGAGAAGATCTACCGGAAATTAAGGAGGCGCCAGTTGACCGGGAAATGAACCGACCCAGGCATACAAAAGCCAATAAGATAATTATTCCGATAATCCGGCTGCAGGCAAGCAATTGATTGGGTGACAGGATCAGCGAAACAGCGATTGCGATCAGGCAAATAAGAAAGATCGTTTCATTCCAGTGGCCTGGAACCGGGAAATAGAATTCCAGCACGATTCCGGCAATAAATGGCATCATCAATCTGGATAAGGGAGCAACCTTCCAGAAGAGCATGTTATCGTGTAAGAATGACATTATTTCTCTGAGGTCTGTTAGCCGCTAAGTGTTTTCTGATAAAAGCAAAGCCGGCAAATAACTTAACTTGTTTATCCGCGATATTTCCGAAATGCTGTCTGAAAAAATCGCGTTGAAGCGAAGCAAAACCATTTACTGCAGAAATACACAGTGATTTGCCGCTTTTTTGACGGGTCTGAGACCCGTTGTTTCCACGGTATTTTTAGTGTTTAAAAGACGGTTTTTTTTCTATTTTTTAACGGTAATATACTGACGCTCTTCGATTTACGAATATTGTTAATTTGTAATCCCTTGAAGAGCATTTTTTTGCGCAATGAACGCTTTAAGGTCCTGGATACTTTTAGGATGTCAATTTTTTATTCACTTCCTGAAAACTTCAAACTAATGATCACAAAAGAAAAAAAAGCCGTACGCGTAGGCAGGTATGTCAACACAGAGTATGTTAACCAGGTCCTCAGCGAGTACAAAAAGGAAAGGTGGGTCCGGAATTCCGAGCATCTTGGCAAGGAAGATTCCCTTAGCATTTGGTTCAGCGTGGAGGATGTAGAAGATTTTCTTTCCTCTGCCAGGGAAAATGGCGCCGATGGCATTAAGTTCTATTTTGCCGCTTACCCGAAAGATTTTTCAGAAAAGCCTGAATATGCAGGCAGACAAACACTGGTGATGGTGGCTACCCGCGCCGCAAAAACAGATATCGGCGGAGTGGTCAACAAAGATGTCTACATCACCAAAAATAATATTACTTCTATTTTAGGAATGAATATGGGTACGCCCTGCCCGCCGACTTGCGGATCGGCCTTCGCGACGGGAAACCTGGGGGTCACCTTGGTAGACCGTGGAGAAAAAGGCCTGGAAGTTATTTAGACGGGTGCTTACATAGTACGAAACATAAAACCTCCTTCGGGAGGTTTTATCATTTCTATTTGATTATATAACCCCTTTTATAACTATTCCGTTACTTTAGCTTAGCCCAATTAAAATCCCGTTCATGATCCTGTCGCCTGAAGTGATATTTATGCTGATCTGCCTCGCGGCGAGCCTTGTCCTCGTCTTTCAACGCTCTGCTGAATTTTATCTGAAATTATTTCCCATTTATTTGTCGATCACGATGGCGGTAGGGATCATTTCGGCAAACCTGGCTTCCAAAGGAAAACCAAACATCGTGTTGTATAACCTGTTTTCAATTTTTGAATTTGTATTTTACTTTTTTATACTGAAATCCATTATTAAGAATAAAAAAGCCAAGAAGACGGTCAATGTCATTATCATCGCGTATCCAATGCTGGCTGCTCTTAACCTGATATTTCTTCAGCGTGGGGTCGCTTTCCATTCCATGAGTTATACCCTGGGTTGTCTGCTGGTGATAGCGCTTTGTATCCTGTATTTTATCGATGTTTTCCAGAACCCGGAAACGACCAGCCTGCTGAAACTACCGGCTTTCTGGATCTGCACCGCAATCACTTTTTCGTATTGCTGCACATTTCCTTTTTTTGCCATGATTAATTTCTTCAAGCAGCTTCCTCCCATTGTCGGCAGAAATCTCCACACTATCATGGCCCTGATTAATATTTTTTCATCTATCTTACTTACCGTTGCCTTTATATGCAGAATCAGAATTCCGAGATCTACTTCGTCATCCTGATGGGCATTTTGCTTGCCCTGTTGGTGGTGGGCTTTATTCTGGTTATGGCGTTTATGTATCAGCGTAAAAGAGTAAAGCAGGAACGGGAGCTGGCAATTTTAAAAGAAAGGTATGAACAGGAAATGCTGCGCTCACAGCTCGAAATTCAGGAGCATACCATGAAGAATATTGCCCAGGAATTGCACGATAATATAGGCCAGACACTTTCCGTAATCAAACTTTGGATGTCTATTGTGCCAATCGAAAAAAGCCATCCGGCCTCTGAAGGCATCGAGAACTCCAAGGAGATGCTGCATAAAGTGATCCGGGAAATGGCCGATCTGACAAAAAGCCTTCATACCGACCGTATATCGGACATCGGACTGAAAGAAGCAATTGGCTTCGATATTGCCTCCCTGAAACGCACGGGACTATTGAAAATTGACTACGAGGTAGTGGGTGAAGAATTTCATTTTCCCGAAGAGAAATCCATTTTTCTTTTCCGCATGTATCAGGAAATGATGAATAATATCCTCAAGCATTCGAAAGCTTCCGAGGTAAATATTTCCATCGTTTATTCCGATGATTATACCTTTGTGCTCACGATTCAGGATAACGGCGTAGGGTTCAATACACAGCAGAAAAAAGAATCTGTCGCAGGCTCCAGCGGCCTTGGATTAAAGAGCATGCGTAATCGCGCCAGCCTGATCGGAGCGAATTTGTCTATTTTAAGTGAGCCGGGAAATGGAACGACCATTTCCGTCGAACTGGCATTGAATCAGCCTGCTTAAGCAAAAAAAATTATGTCTTCCGTTCCGAAACAAATACAGGTGGCCATCGCAGACGATCATATCCTGCTTCGAAAAGCCCTGGGCAACCTGATCAATTCGTTCAGCGAATACCGGGTCCTGTTTGATGCTGATAACGGTCGCGAGCTGAAGAATAAGATTGGACAACACCTGGTCCCGGACCTGGTGCTGCTCGATGTGAACATGCCTGAAATGGACGGTTTTGAAACGGCCGGCTGGCTAAATAAAAACTACCCAAAAATCAAAGTACTGGCCCTTTCCATGTTCAGCGACGAAAAGACGATTATCCGTATGCTGCGTCAGGGGGCCAAAGGGTATATTCTTAAGAATATTGATCCCGAAGAGCTGAAGAATGCGCTGGACTCGGTAATGACAAAGAACTTTTATCTCTCGGATTATATTTCCGGGAAGATCATCAGCGGGCTGCATAAGGACGTAGACCGTTTGGATGAACCGCAACCGCTTACCCAAAGAGAAAAGGATTTTCTCCGCCTGATCTGCACTGAAATTACTTATAAAGATATTGCGGCTAAAATGTATGTAAGCCCCCGTACGGTAGATGAATACCGGAATAATCTTTTCGAAAAGCTGAAAGTAAAATCCCGGGTCGGGCTGGTATTGTATGCCATCCGGAATGGATTGGCCGACGACATCTGATCAACAAAAAAGTCCGGGTTCACCGGACTTTTTTGTTATTTCGATAAATACATGCTGCGGTCTTTATAGAGTTGCCTGAAGTAAGGATCTCTCAAATCCTTTATAAACCGTATCGCTTCTCCCGTCGATTTCATTTCAGGCCCCAGTTCCTTATTTACGCCGGGGAATTTCTCAAAGCTGAACACAGGTTCCTTGATGGCGTACCCCTGGAGTTTTTTCCTGAAGCTGAAATCCTTGAGCTTATTCTGACACATCATCACCTTGGTGGCAATATTCAGATAAGGGATCTGATAGGCTTTGGCAATGAAGGGGGTGGTTCTCGAGGCGCGGGGATTGGCTTCGATCACGAACACCTTGCCGTCCTTAATGGCGAACTGAATATTGATCAGCCCGCGGATATTCAGACGAAAAGCAATTTTCCTGGCATATTCTTCCATGGTCTCTACAACCAACGGGGTTAGGTTGAACTGAGGCAGCACGGCATTGCTGTCGCCGCTATGAATACCAGCCGGTTCAATATGCTCCATCACGCCCATCACATGGAACTCATCTCCATCGCAAATGCCGTCGATTTCCGCTTCCTGGCAACGATCCAGAAAATGGTCGATCAGGATTTTGTTTCCGGGAATATGCTTGAGCAGGCTGATAACCGCTTTTTCGAGTTCGTCATCATTAATAACGATACGCATGCGCTGACCGCCTAATACATAGCTCGGACGAACCAGTACGGGATATCCTACTGTTTTTGCTACTTCCACCGCCTCGTCGACTGTGTAGGCTGTTCCGTACGACGGATAGGGAATTTCAAGCTCTTTCAACATATCGCTGAACCGGCCGCGATCTTCTGCGATGTCCATATTGTCGTAGGAGGTCCCGACGATCCGGATTCCCTTTTTATGCAGTTTTTCCGCGAGCTTCAAAGCCGTTTGCCCTCCAAGCTGCACGATGACCCCATCCGGCTTTTCGTATTCGATAATATCCCAGAGATGTTCCCAGAATACGGGCTCGAAGTAAAGCTTATCGGCCATATCGAAATCCGTGGAGACCGTTTCCGGATTGCAATTAACCATAATGGCTTCATAACCGCATTCTTTAACGGCCAGAAGGCCATGCACACAGCAGTAGTCGAATTCGATACCCTGGCCAATCCGGTTCGGGCCAGAACCCAGGATAATGATTTTCTTTTTCGGGCTTACCACGCTTTCATTGGCCTGCCCGTTTTCAAAACTGGAATAGAAATAAGGCGTTTTGGCTTCGAATTCGGCGCTGCAGGTATCCACCATCTTGAATATTCTCTTGATGCCGGCAGCTTTCCGCTTCTGAAAAACGGCTTCCTCACTACCGTCCTGCATGATCGTGGCTATTTGAATATCGCTGAACCCAAGGTCCTTCGCCTCTTTCAGTAATTCCGTCGGAAGGCTGTCCAGTTTGTATTTGGCGATCTCTTTTTCAATATTGCAGATCTGTTGGATCTGATACAGGAACCACCGGTCGATCCCGGTGACCTGGGAAATGGTCTTCACACTAACGCCCAACATCAAGGCGTCCTTAATACGAAAGATGCGATCCCATTTCGGAGTCTTGATATATTCGATCAGTTCTTCTGCATGAAGCTGGCTTTTGCCATAATAGCCAAGCCCGATGGCGTTGTTTTCCAGGCTCTGACAGGCTTTCTGAAGGGCTTCCGTGAAGCTTCTCCCGATAGCCATCACTTCTCCAACGCTTTTCATCTGCAAACCCAGGGTATCGTTCGCCCCTTTGAATTTGTCAAAATTCCAGCGCGGCATTTTTACAATAACATAGTCCTGAACCGGCTCAAAATAAGCAGAAGTGGTTTGCGTAATCTGATTTTTAAGCTCGTCCAACGTGTAGCCAATGGCCAGCTTGGCGGCGATCTTGGCAATGGGATAGCCGGTAGCCTTTGAAGCCAGAGCGGATGACCGGGAAACACGTGGATTTATTTCCACGGAAATAATTTCCTCGGTCGCCGGGTTAAGGGCGAACTGAACATTACAGCCGCCGGCAAAATTGCCGAGCGACCGCATCATCAGGATCGCCTTATTGCGCATATCCTGAAAAGCCGTATCGCTTAAGGTCATGGCTGGTGCAACGGTAATCGAATCTCCCGTATGCACGCCCATGGGATCGAGGTTCTCGACAGTGCAGATAATAGTTACATTGTCGTTCTTATCGCGCAGCAACTCAAGCTCGTATTCCTTCCAGCCTAATACTGCCTTTTCCACCAGCACTTCATGGATCGGTGAAGCCTTAAGCCCCCTGTCCAGGGCGGCGTCTAAGTCTTCCTTATGCATCACAAACCCACCTCCCGTACCACCAAGGGTAAAAGAAGGTCGGATCACTAACGGAAAGCCGATTTCCTGCGCAAATTCCTTTCCTTCGAGGAGGGAGTTGGCCACTCTTGACGGAGCCACCGGAATGCCGATACGGACCATCAGCTGCTTGAATTTTTCCCTGTCCTCCGCAGTATCTATCGCCTCGATGTCGACGCCGATAAGCTGAACTTTATATTTCTCCCAAACACCAAGCTCGGCAGCTTCCTTACAAAGATTAAGGGCGGTTTGACCTCCCATGGTCGGCAGCACGGCGTCAATCTGGTTCTCATCCAGAATCTGCTCGATACTCTCCACCGTGAGTGGCAGCAGATAGACCTTATCCGCCATCATAGGGTCTGTCATGATGGTGGCGGGGTTGCTATTGATCAGAATGACCTTAATCCCTTCTTCCCGCAGGCTTCTGGCAGCCTGAGATCCGGAATAGTCAAATTCGCAAGCCTGTCCGATAATGATGGGGCCGGAGCCGATAATGAGTACTGAACCGATCGCAGAGTTCTTTGGCATTTTAAAAACAAATTGCGCAAAGGTAAGCCTGTATGGATTACGGGAGAAATTTATCCAAAACCGGCTGCGCGGCGGGTCGGCGCTACAGGCCGGTGCCGGGAAATAAAAAAGTCCCGCACTGGCAGGACCTTATATATTATCAGATTTTTGAAGAGATCAGTTGTCATGAAAGGATGCCATTTCGATGTCGTCAAGCAATACACCGCCATCTTTCGCCCGCTGGCGCTTCTCGGCGATCATCCGCTTGTTGTCGTATTTCGAACGGATCTTAAAAACCCATTTTTGCTTTGCTTGTTCGCCGCGCACCATGCCGATCAGCGAACCAACGCCGAAGACAAAAAACACAGCCATTTTATTTGCGGACTTAGTCATAACCCCTGTTTGAAATGGTTCCTCACTATTAAGACACCTTTCATACGCCAAAAGCTGTACCAATTTTTATTTTTTTTCAAATTCACTGATTTTCACTTTACATTAATTTTTTCCTTCTCATTTTTAAATAGATTGTTATCCTCAAACGGGATTGATGACCTTTGCCATTCTAAAAATGGGACTATGATGATCCGCAAGGGATTTCTCTATTTGCTATTGATGCTTGTTTTTCACGCGGCCACTGCACAGCTTTTCGAAACACCGGTCTATCCAAAAAATCTCTTTCGCAACCCCCTCTCCATTCCGATGAGCCTGGCCGCCAACTTCGGCGAGCTTCGGGCCAACCACTATCACATGGGGCTTGACATCCGAACCCAACACCGGATCAACCTTCCCGTTTTTGCTGCTGCGGCAGGGTATATATACAAGGTCAGGATCGAACCCTTTGGTTTTGGACAGGCCATTTATATTCTTCACGACAACGGCTATATCACCCTGTACGCGCATCTGAACGCCTTCAATCCGGCACTCGCAGCCTACGTAAAACAGAAACAATACGAACAGCAGCGTTGGGATATAAGCCTCAGCCTGCCGCCCGGACTATTTCCCGTCAGGAAGGGAGATCTGATAGCTTA
>DASZRP010000246.1:0-2697 GCA_035548895.1 Puia sp.
CCCTGGGGCCTCACCTGCATTTTGAGATCCGCGAATACCCGGCCGATATCAATCTAAACCCAATGCTGTTCGGCCTGCCCATTCCCGATAATACCCCGCCGGTAGTGCGCAAGCTGGCTTTATACGACCGTGATAAAAGCGTTTACGAACAAAGCCCGGCACTTTATACCGTAAAGGGAAGCGCAGGTCACTATTCCATCAGTCAGCCGCTTATTTATTCCGGCGCCTCACAGATCGGTTTCGCCATTTCCGGGTTCGATACCCAGTCCGGTTCTTCAAACCCCAATGGAATTTACCAGGCGCAGGTCTTCGATAATGGAAAGCCGGTGTCCGGTTTCCGGATGAACCGGATCAGCTACAACGATACCCGCGGGGTCAACGCACATATCGACTACCGGATAAGGGCAGCCGGGGGACCTTATTATCAATTGCTGTTCGAGCTCCCGGGATATGCTCACTCCATTTACAAACAAAAGGCCGACGGCAAAATCGGGCTGGGCGATGGCGCAATCCACAATATCAGGATCGAATTAAAAGATGCGAACGGAAACACATCGAACCTCAGCTTCAAGGTACAATATCGGGCCTCTTCTAAGCCTGCCGCTATTAAAGAAGAAGGGAAATTGTTCAGGCCGATGATGCTGGATGGTATTGAAACGGATGACTGCGCTTTTTATCTTGGAGAGCGCTCACTCTACGATTCAGTTCATTTGTCCTGTCGTGCTGAACCGGCCGGTCTGCCGGCCGCTGTATCGAGGCTACAGCATATCGGTAACCGGGAGATACCCATCCAGGATTCGGTTCTGGTGAGAATAAAACTGTTGAAGCCGGTGAACAAAAAACAGGTGCTGATGCAGTGGTCCGACAGGGAAGACCAGGAAGTAAGAGCGGTACAATGGCAGGGTGATTGGGCTACAGCATCATTCAGAAATTTCGGCAATTTCCAACTCGTTTACGATACGGTTCCCCCGGTAATTTCCTTCCCGGGCATATCGGACAATGCCAACCTGAGTGGGTCGTCTCGCTTAGCGGTGTCTGTACGAGATAATTTCAAACAGGTCCGTCGTTTCAGGGCGACACTCGACGGCAACTGGTTATTATTTACGAACGATAAAGCGAAGGACTTTATTTACACTTTCGACGAGCATTGCGTTCCGGGCAAACATGAGCTGAAGGTTACCGCTGAAGACGAAGCGGGCAATGTGAGCGAAGCCGTTTTGCATTTTACGAGGTGACCAGGAATTCCGCTTCTCCATGTGAAAACAGGCCGTCAGTAGTAATGAGCTTGCCCTGCCTGTTCACCCCTTCGAGTCTTGTTTGCAAAGTATGCTCCTCGTTCTTTAACCGGATTGTTTCTCCACGTTTATAGAGCAACGCGTTATATTCTTCCAGGATCAGTTCGGGCTCAGTTGCCAATCGTTGAACCTGGGCTCCGATCTGTCGGGCCAGTCTTTTAGCAAAAGGCAGGATCTCGAAATGCCTGCCCAGCAACTGTTTCAGGGAAACCGGGTTGCCCAGATTTTCGGGAAATGATTCCTGGTTGAGGTTCATGCCTACGCCAATCACCGCATAAAGCCATTGGCTTCCCCGAAGAACATTCTCGATCAGGATACCCGCTGCCTTTCTGTCATTCCAATAAAGATCATTTGGCCATTTCAATCGCCAGCCCCCGCTGATCTCTTCACTGACGGTATAAAGGCATCCCAGGCCGGTCGCCGCGCTCAGGAGGAATTGGTCGTTCAGAGAGAATAATTCAGCGTTCAGCACCAGGCTCATGGCAATTTGCTGACCGGGCTCGTGGTGCCAGGTCTTTCCCCGCTGCCCCTTTCCGGCGGATTGCTGTCGGGCCAGGTACAGTTCTCCGGCCTTTGCCATACCGGCATGAAGCTGCCGCATGGCATAGTTGTTGGTGCTGTCCACCAAATCCAGCTCAATAACCTGATAGTCAATTGTTGTCCCCGGTTCTTTATCCATCATGGGATTCGGCAAAAGATTACTACTTTTGGGTGGTGCGAAATTAGTATTCCTGATACTTCGCCTGATACCTATTTATCATTAAAATATTCTGATTATTGGAACAATTGTCAATGTTGGTAAACCGGAAGCCGAACAAATCAGCCCGGTTGACGAAGAATGCGAAAATCATAAAAACCATTATCCAGGCAATACAGGAAAAGAAAGGCGAAAAAATAGTCACTCTCGATCTCCGGAAAATCCATGAAGCGGTTGCCGACTTCTTTATAGTTTGCGAAGCCGGCAGCACTATACAGGTAAGAGCCATAGCGGATTTCATTGAAACAGAAGTGAAAAATAAATGCGGAGAACTTCCCTATAAGCACGAAGGAAAACAGGTTTTGCAGTGGGTAATTATCGACTACATCAACGTGGTCGTGCACATCATGCTTCCGGAAGCCAGAAGGTTTTACAAGCTGGAAGAAATGTGGAGCGATGCGGTGATGGAAGACCAGCAAAGCTGATCCCTACTGCGTTTTAAAGCGATTTTCCGAACTTTTTTATCCCCCAAACATTAATATTACTAAGTCAAGGAAGACCATCACATGCCACAAAATAATATGAAGCAAAATGATAGGCCCGGACTGCCCCGGTTCAGGCCTAAGAATGGAGACGACAATAACCCCCGAAAAGGCCCCCGGTTCAGCATTTACTGGGTTTGGGGCATCATCGCCCTGATCCTCT
>DASZRP010000247.1:0-13588 GCA_035548895.1 Puia sp.
TCCGGTATAACAAGCAGCAGACGATCATGTGCATGCTGAATATGGATACCGTATCCCGGTCCGTCGATTTTAAGGATTATGCCGAACGAACGGGATCATTCAGCACAGCAACCGACGTACTGTCGGGAAAAGTTACAGAGCTGCATGAAGCGATGGATATTCCGGCCAGAAAGATGATCATTCTCGAGCTGAAAAAATCTGAAGGGAAAAAATAAGATCGTACATTGCTTCACGTGAATCCGGCTTACGAACATACTCATTTTGTCGACGCTACGAAGCCCGTATGGAATTATTCCCTGTTCTCCGATTCGGACATCAGCAATTTCCAGAACGGCACGCATTATCGTCTTTATGATATTTTCGGCTCGCATGCCCGCGAAGTGTTGGGCAGGAAGGGATATTATTTCGCAGTCTGGGCGCCCAACGCCACCGCCGTTTCCGTGATCGGGAACTTCAACGACTGGAACCCGGACGCACATCCACTATTCGTTCGCCTTGAAAGATCAGGCATCTGGGAAGGGTTCATTCCAGACCTGCGCCGTGGAGAGGTGTATAAATACCATATCCGCGGATTCAATGATACCGAAAACATCAAGGGCGACCCGTTTGCTAATTTCTGGGAGAAGCGGCCGCAGACAGCTTCGATCACCTGGGACCTGGACTTTACCTGGCAAGATGAAACCTGGATGCATCAACGAAAAGCGCACAACGCGCTGGACAAGCCCTGGAGCGTTTACGAAGTGCATTTAGCCAGCTGGATGCGCCCGGATAAGAACGACGAAGAACGATATAATACCTATGATCAAATCCGGGAACGGCTGGTTCCTTATGTAAAAGAGATGGGGTTCACTCATGTTGAGCTGATGCCCGTTATGGAATTCCCTTTCGATGGAAGCTGGGGTTATCAGGGAACAGGTTATTTCGCGCCGACTTCGCGATTTGGAGACCCGCAATCTTTTATGACACTGGTGAGCGCCTTTCATGAGGCGGGCATCGGCGTGTTGCTGGACTGGGTGCCATCGCATTTCCCTTATGATTCGCACGGGTTATATATGTTCGATGGAACGAACACCTATGAATATGCCGATACGCGCAAAGGATTTCATCCGGACTGGAACAGTTATATCTTCAATTACAAAAGGGGAGAAGTAAAATCCTTCCTGATCAGCAGCGGCAGGTTCTGGTGCGAAAAATTCCATGCCGACGGATTGCGGGTGGATGCCGTGAGCTCGATGCTCAAGCTCAATTATTCCCGGGAAAAAGGAGAATGGGAGCCGAACGAATATGGCGGAGACGGAAATCTCGAAGCCATTGCTTTTATTAAAGACTTAAATGAAACGCTATACCGGGATTTCCCGGATATCCAGACCATTGCAGAAGAGGCGACGGACTGGCCGGGAGTAAGCAAACCGACCTTTGCGGGCGGGCTTGGCTTTGGAATGAAATGGATGATGGGCTGGATGCACGACACCCTGGACTATTTCAAGGCTGATCCGCTGTTCCGAAAGGATCTCCAGGATAAGTTTACCTTCAGCATGATGTACTATTACGACGAAAACTTCATGCTGCCGCTGAGTCACGATGAGGTCGTGCACGGCAAATCGCCGATGCTTTACAAAATGCCTGGCGATGAATGGCAGAAATTTGCCAACCTCCGGCTGATGTACAGCTATATGTTTACTCATCCCGGAGGCAAGCTGCTATTCATGGGAGATGAATTCGGGGCTACTTCCGAATGGAACTATAAAAGCGAACTGCAGTGGGATTTGCTGCATTACGATGCTCACCGGCTGCTGAAAGATTGCGTACGGGATCTGAATCAGCTCCTGAAAAGCGAACCTGCTTTATATGAAAACCAATTTAATCCTTACGGATTTGAGTGGATCGACGTGAACCATCGCAACGAATCTGTTGTGGTATACAGCCGGAAGGGAAAGCATAAGGAAGATAACCTGCTGATCATTCTCAATATGACGCCCACGGTACGGACCAACTGGAAGGTTTATGCCGAAGGCAAAAAGGAATGGACCGAAATTTTTAACAGCGATGAAAAAAAATACTGGGGAACCGGAGATACGCTAAATCCAAATCCCCGGGTAACCCTGGTAGATAAAGAGCAGGACCGTTATGAAATAAATATTCATCTGCCGCCCCTTGCGGCCGTCGTACTGAAGTAGGGCAACCTGCTTTACCGGCATAACGTATGATTGGTTATATCCGGATATGAAAATAGCATATCACTTGAGGCATGTTATACCGTTCATTTTTCTGTTGAGCGTCGGGCTTAGCACTATGGCGCAATCGGGTGACAGTTCCCGCTATTTTCTCCGAAAGGGTATGGAAGAAAAGGACAGCGGCCAATTGTCCGAAGCGCTTCGGGATTTCCAGCAATCAATCCGGTATGATCCGAATAATATCAATGCGCTTAGGGAAACCGGCATGCTTGCCACTGCATTGAACCAATATGAACTGGCAAAATCTGCTTACAGGAAACTATTGTTGTTAAGAAAGAATGATACCACGGCCGTGCGGGATTTGCCTAACCTCTATCTGCAAACGCAGGAGTGGCTGGGAGCGATCCGCTATGCTTCTACGGCTATTCAACTGCATGTGGGCCGGAACAATTACTACGTTATGGGGAAAAGCTATTATGAAATCTCAGCGTTTGAGCATGCACTTGGATACCTTCCGGCGGCACAGCGCGACGATCCGCAAAATCCCGAAATTCCTTATCTGCTGGCAAAGACTTTCGAAGGTTTGAACAGTTATCGGGCTGCCATTCCCTATTTTCAGAAAGCGATTTCGATGGACTCCACCAATACCGGCTGGATCTATGAATGCGCCCAGGCATTCTCCTCCGCTTTTGACGATAAATCGGCCGTTCAGTATTATGAACTCGCGGCACAGAAGGGCTTGCCAAAAGACAGTACTTTCTACGAAAACCTGGCTAATTCTTATATCGCTTCCGGTCAGACTGTGAAAGGGCTCAGGATATTGCAGGACCAGGCCGACCGGAAACCCGGCGACATGAAAATACTGGCGCGGCTCGCCTACACCAATTACCAGGTAAAAAAATATGACGAGGCCATAAGTGCCTGGAGCAAGATCCTTTCCTACGACAAACAAAATGCGCGGGCCATGTACATGATGGGGCTGGCTTATCAGAAAAAGGGAGATATTCAAAAGGGCAAAACGTATTGCGATCAGGCCCTGGCCCTTGAACCGGCAATCAAAGATTCACTCGATCGGGGATCAACTGATAAATAAAACCGGGTGTTGGCTGAATATTACTTCAATCATCACTAAAAACAACGGGATCAAAACCGTTCCCGCAAAATAGCGATCAGTTCTTCCGTACCCAGGGTGGCTGCCTTTTCGATTTTTTTCAGATGATGAATGTCAGGCAATGCCGGAATCTTTTTATCTATGATGAATTTATGCGCGCCATAGCCTGCATATTGCAATAGTCCCGCCGCGGGATAAACCAGCAACGAAGTGCCTATAACAACAAAAATATCGGCAGACCTTACCAGGGCCGCAGCCGGCCCGATCATGGGCACGTTTTCTTCGAACCATACGATATGCGGTCTCAGCTGAGCGCCATCTTCAGCGCAGTCACCCATTCTGATATCCCCCCGGATTTCATGGATCAACGTTTCGTTCTTTTCACTACGCATTTTAAAGATTTCTCCATGCAGGTGAACCACCCTGGAGGATCCGGCGCGTTCATGCAAATCGTCGATATTCTGTGTAATAATATGCACATCAAAATCCTGCTCAAGGCGGGCCAGGTTGACATGTGCTGCATTGGGTGATGCCCGGGCAATATCCCGGCGGCGCATATTGTAAAACTCCAAAACCAATTGCGGGTCTTTTTGCCAGGCGCCCGGTGTGGCCACTTCCTGAACATTATAACCTTCCCAAAGACCATCACTGTCCCGGAAGGTTTTTAAGCCGCTTTCGGCGCTAATGCCTGCGCCGGAAAGTACCACAAGTTTTTTTTTAGTTGCCATCATTGCTTATTTCGTTTAGCCATCAAGGTTACCCCGGAAAATGATCCACATCAAGAGCGTCTTCCTTTCCGGGAAGGCCGCCGCCAGGCTAAAACCTGCGTTTTGCGAAAACCGCAGGCTCGTATATTTCCTATGTCTTTTAGGAGATTTTCTAAAATAAGGTTTTCGGGCAAAATTTTCGCAGTGTTTAGTACAGAAAAAGCATAAAAATGCGTTTTCGGAAACTGAATGAGCCAGACACCCCTTTCCGGTCGAAAAAATCAACCGGACTTGCCAAACGAATCGCTGACTGCCCAGCTTCAGGAAAATATTAATGCCCTGAAATGCCTGGTCCGCCAGGCCGAAGAACAATCCCGGGAGAGCGACGTACGCTTTAGAACGTTTATGGATAACCAGGCCGGTTCAGCCTGGATCACCGACGAATACGGGCATTTGGTATACATGAACAAGCAGTTCAGGGAAAACTGGCATTTGACCGAAGATGATTTCGGAAGGCATATTGAAACTTTTGTGCCGAAGGAACTGGTGGCAGAATATCTCGAGAACAACCGCATTGTGCTGCAGCGGAACAAGACGATCATGACCTTTGAAAAACTGATTCGCCGCGACGGTTCATCGGGAATATCGCTGGTGTATAAATTCCCGCTCCCGGGATCTTCAGGTCCTCGTCTTATTGGGGGACAATCCTTGGATATTACCGACGAGCGAAATGCGGAAGGAATTATTCAGAAAACAAATGAGCGCTTTTATTATGTCACCAAAGCCACCTCCGACAGCATTTGGGACTGGAATATGACGACTAACGAAATTTTCCGAAGCGAATCGTTTTTCCGTCTCACCGGATATTCGCCGGACGACATTGAAAATAATATGGACTGGTGGTACACCAAGGCCCATCCCGACGACCGGGAACAGGCCCTGTTGCTGCTGCAGCAATGCATTGCCAGGTTTCAGGAGCAGTGGCATGCAGAATACCGGTTTGAATGCGCGGACGGTCAATATAAATATTTTGCAGATAAAGGGTTTATTATTTATGAACAGGGAAAACCGGTGCGCGCCATCGGCGCTATTCAGGACCTGACGGAAATAAAAAATCTGGAGAAAAAATTAAGAGATCAGCGAATTGCAAAACGCAAGCAGATCAGCCTGGCTGTTATTGCAGCTCAGGACAAGGAGAGAAATGAAATCGGCAAGGAGCTGCATGATAATATCAACCAGATGCTGTCCACCGTCCGGTTGCTGCTAAGTACCATCAAAGCTGAAACAACGCCTTACCACCAGCTCATTACGCAATGCAAAGAATACTTAGACATGGCCATTGAGGAGATCCGTCTGCAATCCAAATCGCTGAGCTCCTCTTTTGTACGGGAGGTGGGCCTGAAGGCGGCCATTGATGATATCACCAAGAACATGTTGCTGACTAAGGGAATGCAGGTAGACGTCGACTACGACGACAGCCTTGAAACCAAGCTTTCGCCGGAGCAGCGATTGATGTCCTGCCGGGTGATCCAGGAGCAATCGAATAATATCATCAAGCACGCTCAGGCAACCCGGGTAAAAATATCTGCCCAGGACCGTGAGGGATATCTCGAATTGGTGATCAGCGATAACGGCCTGGGATTCGATATCCATCAAACCCCTCATGGAATAGGGATCACCAATATCCGGAACCGGGTGGAAGTCGCCAACGGGCATTTGCAATTGGATTCCTCGCCTGGCGACGGTTGTACCATGCAGATCATCGTGCCCATACAATAGATTCTTTGGGCAAAACAGCCTTACATTCGTTCAGGGACCCGGATGCCCAACAGGGCGCTCGACGACTTCAGGACTGACGCAGTGAACTGGCAAAGCCTAAGCCGCAACTGCCGCTTCTCTTCAGATTCAGCACGACCAACAGAGTGCTCCACGTAAAAGGCATTAAAAATTTTAGCCAGTCCGAACGCGTAATTTGCAACCAGCGACGGATTCATTTCCTGACAGGAGGTTTGCAGAAGCCCGGGATATTTCTCAAGCCAGATGGCCAGGGATTTCTCAAGCGGCAGGAGGGGAAGGGCAGCGGTAACCGGGTATGTTCCGATCATTTCCTTACGGAGAATGGATCGGATACGGGCATGCGTGTATTGAATAAATGGACCGGTGAACCCATGAAAATCGATTGATTCCTCCGGATTAAACACCATTCTTTTTTTAGGGTCTACGCGAAGCAGGAAGAATTTCAATGCACCAAGACCAATGGTATCGTAGAGCTCCGAACGCTCTGCTGCATTAAAGTCATCTACCTTTCCCAGCTCTTCTGTGTGCTGAGCCGCTATCTGAACCATTTCATCAACGATATCGTCTGCATCTACTACGGTTCCTTCCCTTGTCTTCATACGCCCTGTAGGCAACTCCACCAAACCGTAGGACAGATGATGAATACCATTCGCCGAAGGCAATTCCAGCTTCTGACAGATCAGCTTCAGCACCTTAAAATGATAATTCTGTTCGTCTGCCACCACATAGACGCTGAGGTCCATATGATACTCCGCATACTTCCGGACAGCGAGGCCAATATCCTGGGTGATGTAGACTGCCGTACCATCGCTCCGCTGAACGATCTTTTCATCCAGGCCTTCCCCGCGTAAATCGATCCAGACACTTCCGTCCGGCTTCCGGTAAAAGACATTCTTTTTTAATCCTTCTTCTACCAGGTCTTTTCCGAGCAGGTAGGTTTCGCTCTCATAATAAGTTTTATCGAAATCGCTTCCGATACGTTTATAAGTCACTTCAAACCCATCGTACACCCAGCCATTCATCTTCTTCCAAAGCGCGATCGTGTCGGGATCGCCGGCCTCCCAGTCAACCAGCATTTGCTGCGCCTGTTTCATCAGCGGGGCTTCTTTCTCAGCGCTTTCCTTCTCCATTCCGCTTTCGATCAGATCTTTTACCTGCTTTTTCAGTTCTTCACCAAATAAAACATAGTAATCTCCAACGAAATGATCGCCCTTTATCCCTGTGCTTTCCGGTGTAGCGCCATGTGCAAAGAGTTTCCAGGCTAACATGCTTTTGCAAATATGGATACCGCGATCGTTGGCAATACAGGTCTTGATCACCCGGTACCCGTTTGCTTTGTATACTTCGGCAACACTCCATCCGAGGAAATTATTGCGGAGATGCCCGAGATGCAGGGGTTTATTGGTATTGGGAGAGGAATACTCGACCATCACGGTTTGGCCATTATCAGGACGAGTGCCAAAACCCTCGCGGTCGTACCCCTCATTCAGGAAACTCAGCAAATATTCTTCGGCAACAATCAGGTTTAAAAACCCCTTGATCACATTGAAGCCTGAAAACAGGCCCGGTTCGGTATCCACCAGCAGCTTGCCAAGGGCATTTCCCAGCAGGTCCGGGCTTAATTTTAACAATTTACTTATTGAAAACAGCACGACCGTGTAGTCACCAGTGAATTCCGGTTTCGTTTCATTGACCAGTATTTCGCTGGTATCTGCCTGATATTGATAAGACTGCCGCAAGGCCTGTTGCACGGCTGTCCTGATACGGGAAACAAGGTCCATTCTGGTTAAATTGACCGCAAAAGTAGGACATGTCGGGTAGACTATCTCATTCCTTTAGTACCTTCGCGCGCAATTCCGCATTATGCCCAAAAAGCAGATCATTTCCTTTCTGGACTACTTTTATCCGCCCTTCCGGAAGCTGATGCCCATACAGACCTTTCGCTATGCCGCCTGCGGGGGATCGAACACCGTGCTGGACATCCTGATTTACTATATCAGCTATAATTTCATATTGCATAAGCAGGTCCTCCACCTCGGTCCGCTGGCGTTCAAACCGCATATTGCTGCATTCATGATGTCCTTTTTGGTCAGCTTTCCCACCGGGTTTCTGCTGATGCGTCATATCGTTTTTCCGGGATCCAGCCTTCATCGTCGCATTCAGCTCTTTCGCTATTTCCTGTTGGTGGCCATTTGCATTCTGCTTAATTATATCTTCATTAAACTGTTTGTAGAAAAATTCGGCATTTACCCAACGGTGGCCAAAATCATCACCACTTTTATCGTGGTCGGGTTCAGCTATCTCTCCCAAAAACATTTTACGTTCAAGCAGAAAGTACAGAATATCTAAGGATATCCGCTACCGTTTTTTATTCAATAAAAATTCGGAACTTCCGACAATAAGATCGTTGCGCTTTTTGGCCCGACAGGATGGGGTGAACGCGAAGCGATGATTTATTTACCACCCAGAAACAAAAGATCATGACTTCAAGACGGAATTTTCTGAAAAGCGGCAGTCTTTCATTAGCCGCCCTGACAATCAAATCAAACCGGCTCTTTTCCGGCGTCGCGGCGCCAGCCTATCTCGGAATCCAGTTGTACACGGTTCGGGATGACATGGGTAAGGACCCCTCAGGCACCCTGAAGGAACTCTCAAAAATGGGTTATCGTTACGTGGAGCACGCGAACTATCACGACCGGAAATTCTACGGATATACGCCGGCCGATTTTAAAAAATTACTCGCCGATTATAATATGGAAATGCCCAGCGGGCACGTCGTAATGACACCGAAGGATTATGATTTTTCCAGGAAGGCATTTGCCGATAACTGGAAATACACTGTGGAAGACGCCGCTGCCGTTGGTCAGAAATACCTGGTTTCACCCTGGCTGGATGAAAGCCTGCGTAAGAATATGAGCGATTTTAAAGCCTATATGGACGTATTCAATCAATCTGGAGCGCTCTGCAAACAGCATGGCATGAAATTCGGGTATCATAATCATGATTTCGAATTCAGCACCCGGCTGGATGGGAAAATATTGTATGATCTGATCCTGGAAAATACAGACCCGGAATTGGTCGCCCAGCAGCTGGATATGGGAAACCTATACAACGGAGGGGTAAAAGCCATAGATATTGCCAAAAAATATCCGGGACGTTTTGAGCTCATGCACGTAAAGGATGAGATTGAATCAAGCGGGGGACACGAAAAATATGAAAGCACCATTTTGGGCCAGGGTATTGTTGGCACAAAAGCGATCTGCGACCTGGGAAGGAAATCCGGGGGCACACGTTATTTCATTATTGAACAGGAATCCTATCAGGGAAAAACTCCTTTAGACTGCAGCCGGCTGGACTATGACATCATGAAAGACTGGGGTTATTAAAGCTGGCAGCAGTTTTGATTGATTTTAGTCATTCATCACCATTAAAATCAACGCTATGCCATATTTGCAATCCGGCAAAAATACCATTGCGCCGCTCGTTAATCTCTATTATGAAGATACCCTGCAGGGCAAGCCCGTTATATTTATTCACGGCTGGCCGCTGAGCAGCAGCATGTGGGAATACCAGATGACCGAGCTCACCCGGTATGGCCTGCGATGCATTGCCTACGATCGGAGAGGATTTGGAAAGTCCGACAAACCCTGGGGAAGCTACGATTATGATACGCTTGCTGGAGATCTTAAAGCAGTAATAGACGAATTGAATCTCGAACAGGTAACGCTGGTCGGGTTTTCCATGGGCGGGGGAGAAGTCGCGCGATATATTGGCCGTTATGGAACCGAGAAAATACACCAGGTTGTTTTGATCAGCACCGTGTTGCCTTTCATGCTAAAAACAGACGATAATCCCGACGGCATAGAACAAAGCGTTTTCACTGATTTCATCAATCAGATCCGCGAAGACCGGCCACAATTTTTCAGTCATTTTGCCAGGATCTTCTATGGTGTGAGCATGCTGAACAAACCGGTCAGTGCCGACTTCCTGAACTGGAATCAGTCCCTGGTCATGCAGGCCAGCCCCTGGGCGACAACTTCCTGCATCCGTTCCTTTTCGGAAACCGATTTCAGGAACGACATACCGAAAATAAATGTGCCTGCACTGATTATCCATGGAGACAGTGATAAGATCGTGCCGATCGATTTGAGCAGCCGGCGCACGTCCAAAATGCTTCCCGAAGCGGAGTTTAAGGTCTACGAGAATGAACCGCATGGATTGTTCTATACCGCGAAGGAAGCCTTGAATCAGGACCTGCTGGACTTTATTTTAGGATCTGAAAGAGAAGAAGAGCCGATGGATATGGAAACAGAGGCGGAAATACGCCTGAAAGAAGATCTGCCGTTGAATCCCGGCGCTTTCCCGGGAAGCTCCAATCCAATACTTTAACAAAAAAGCCATCTCACTTGGGGCGGGATGGCTTTTTAACTACTTAATAAAGTACCGGCTAGTACCGATAATGGTCCACTTTATAAGGGCCTGCTTTCGGGATACCCAGGTATTCGCTTTGGGCGTCGGTTAATTCGTCGAGTTCAACACCAATTTTCGCCAGATGTAAACGGGCTACCTTCTCATCCAAGTGCTTGGGCAGCACATATACCTTGTTCTCGTAGCGATTGTGATGTTGCCAGAGTTCAATCTGTGCCAGCGTTTGATTGCTAAACGAATTGCTCATCACAAAACTCGGATGGCCGGTTGCACAACCCAGGTTAACCAGGCGGCCTTCAGCCAGCACAATGATATCCTTACCATCGATATTATAAAGATCGACCTGCGGCTTGATGGTGTCTTTGGTATGTCCGTAGCGGGCATTTAACCAGGCCATATCGATCTCGATATCAAAGTGGCCTATGTTGCAGACGATGGCTTTGTCCTTCAGGGCGCGGAAATGTTTTTCAGTGATCAGGTCGCGGCAGCCCGAAGCAGTAACCACGATATCAGCTTCTTTCACGGCGTCTGCCATTTTCTTTACTTCAAAACCGTCCATAGCGGCCTGCAATGCACAAATCGGATCGATTTCAGTAACGATTACCCGGCATCCTGCGCCATGAAGTGATTGGGCTGAACCCTTACCCACGTCGCCATAACCACCGACAACCGCTACCTTACCTGCAAGCATTACGTCAGTTGCGCGACGAATGGCATCGACCAGGCTCTCTTTACATCCGTATTTGTTGTCAAACTTTGACTTGGTTACCGAGTCATTCACGTTTATCGCGGGGACTGGCAGACTGCCCTTGGCCATTCTTTCATATAAACGATGTACTCCGGTAGTCGTTTCTTCAGATATACCTTTCAGATGCTGGATCAGTTCAGGGTATTTGTCAAGCACCATATTGGTCAAATCGCCACCGTCGTCAAGGATCATGTTCAAAGGCCTGTCGGTGCTTCCGAAAAACAGGGTTTGCTCAATACACCAGTCTGCTTCTTCGAGGGTCTGTCCTTTCCAGGCAAAAACACCCACACCGGTAGCCGCAATGGCCGCAGCGGCATGGTCCTGCGTGGAAAATATATTACAGGAGCTCCAGCGCACTTCAGCGCCCAGTTCCACCAGCGTCTCGATCAGCACGGCCGTCTGGATAGTCATGTGAAGACAACCGGCAATGCGCGCTCCCTTTAAAGGCTTTTGCTTCCCGTATTCAGCACGGATTGACATTAAACCGGGCATCTCTGCT
Source organism: Puia sp. (assembly GCA_035548895.1). Taxonomy (GTDB): domain Bacteria; phylum Bacteroidota; class Bacteroidia; order Chitinophagales; family Chitinophagaceae; genus Puia. The sequence continues at coordinate 11,465 of DASZRP010000247.1, forward strand.
TCCGCCAGGCGTATTTCTTTACGGCCCCATTCGGCCAAACCCAGGTCCTTCACCTTATAGGGAAGTGACAGATCGATATGCTGCGCTTTCGTTGACATGATATTTGATTTGAGGGCAAAGTTAACCAGGTTAGAACAAAAATGTGGGCTTTATATCTATTTTTAGAATAAAATAATAAATAACTTCGTTCTGATAGAACAAACATTCTTTTATACCATGCAAACGGGAGCCGAAAAAGAAAATCTGACTGATGAACCATTGACGCTCGACGAAAAAGACCGGGCCATTTTAAGATTGCTCCAGCATAATGCAAAGATGACGGTACGTGAAATTGCAGCATCGGTTCATCTAAGTACCACTCCGGTGCATGAGCGAATCAAACGCATGGAGGAATCAGGCATCATCCTGCAGTATGCCACCCTGATCAACTACGCGAGATTGAAAAAAGGGCTGATGACGATCTGCTATATCACTTTAAAGGAACACAATAAACGCTCGGGCTCTAAATTTATTAAAACCATCTCCGACTTTCCGGAAGTGATAGAATTCTACATCATTTCCGGGGCCTTCGATTTTATGCTGAAAGTGGTTACCGAAACGATGGATGACTACTACCATTTCCATGTGAATAAACTCGGGCAAGTTGAAAATATCGGTCAGGTACAGAGCACATTTGTTATGGGAGTGATCAAGCAGACTCAACCGGCAATCCCTTAGATTGACTGAACAGGCCGGCCACTACGCGATCAATAGGGAGGGTAACGCTGTCTTCATTGAATTCATTCCGGGGAATGAACCGAAAGGTTTCTGTCTCGCCCGTACGTTGGTAAATCTCCATTTGTGCTTCATCAAAATCGAACAACTTAGTCCGCAACGGAACGCGTATCGGTTCAAGCGCCTCTACAAGATAGTAGATCGATATGATCTGGTGTTCGGGATTAAACGCGCTCATCTGGAAAAAATCCGTCGTGTACAAATGATCTTTTATTTTTACTTCCAGGTCGAGTTCTTCTTTGAACTCTCTTTTTAGGCAGTCGCGTGTACCTTCTCCAAATTCCAGTCCGCCGCCGGGAAATTTGGTAACATACATGCCGCGGATCAATTCGTCAGACACGAGCACGTCGCCGTTCTCGCGGGTCAGGATGCCATATACCCTTACATTGAATAGCTGTGCCATATTCCGGACAAATATACATCGTGGACGGCATGTGGCCGGTATATTCCATCGTCAGTCAAAAAGACGATGCCCTTGGGGAAATGTCGTATTTTCAGATGACGATTGCTCTTCCGTTGAGCATACGGTCGACAGTCAGATGTTGATCACTAAAGCATTTTCATCCAGATGATCCAGATAATCGCCGAAAAAAGCCATATCCTTTTGATTGGCATCTCTTTTCTTCTGGGGACAGGGTTTCCCGCCTTCTCCCAGTTTCCCTCCGATTCCATCAATTTCGACGAGTCTGCGGTGATCCCCTACACGCTGCCCGATGTACTGCGCATGCCCGACGGAACAAGCGTTCATGACGCCAGGCAATGGATAAGCGTTCAGCGGCCCTATATTTATCACCTGTTTGAAGAAAATGTGTACGGCCGGTTTCCGCCGCCCGTTCCCATTCATTATCAGGTGCGGGAATCCTCCCGGGATGCATTGGGCGGACTGGCTGTCCGCAAACAGATAAGGCTTTTTTTAAAACCCGGGGATACGACCGTATATGCCGATGTATTGCTCTATCTGCCCAAAAACAAAAAGGGACCCGTACCGGTATTCCTCGGATTGAATTTCAGTGGCAATGCGACGATCACAAAGGACCCGTCCGTCTTTCTTTCCAATAGAAAAGCCTACCCCGACTACCGGGCGCGGAATACGGATTCATCCCGGGGAATGAACTCCTCACGGTGGCCGGTAGCTGAAATTCTTTCCAGCGGCTTCGGGCTCGTCACCGCCTGCTACAGCGATTTCGAGGAAGACCGTCCGGAAGGATGGAAAACCGGGATCCGGACAACCCTGAAGGACGTATTGAAAGCCGAACCGGACGAATGGGGCGCTATCGGCGCATGGGCCTGGGGTTTAAGCAGGATCATGGACTACCTGGAAACGGATCAGGAGGTCGATACAAAAGCCGT
>DASZRP010000248.1:0-2857 GCA_035548895.1 Puia sp.
AAATGAATGTGCGATGATGGGGGACGGATCTCGTTTCATCGATTGCCAGACCAGTAATTCTGCGTAATTGTGGCGTTGTTCGTTGTGCTGACCGCAGGACAAGGCGTACCGGTCGGCGCTGAATTCGTGCAGGAGCTTTAATTCCCGGAGGGTCCGGTGGAAGAATGGATTGAACCAGCACAGGCTGCGTATGATCTCCAACCCGAGGATATCCAGCGTATGTCGCTGACGGATATGATAGGACTCATGGAGAAAGATGAGATGGCCGGGGTGGCCGGAAAGGTCTGTCTGCTCATGCCAGAACAGCCAGTTGAGAAAAGAGAAGGGGGCGCCGGCTTCGGTGGTTTTCAGGAGCCGGATGGAGCCGATGCGGGTGGCGGGATATTTCCGGGCTGCCCGGACGATCCGGCAGACCGACCAGGTCAGCCGGACCAGCAGCAGGGTGGTGATGAGGCCATATATCCCCCATGGCAGCAATTGGGAAAGGGTGTCCGGGCTGCCGGAAGGATCTGGCGCTCCTGTTGGAAGAGGGCTGTTACCAGCCCAAAATACAGCAGCGATTATCCCGGCGGGTTTCCCTGTGGTTGCCCATGGGAAATGCAGGGGGATCCTCAGCAACGGCAGTAGCAGGGATAATACCACGCTTCCCAGGAGATAGCACCTGTTATAGGTGTGAAAAGCGCGATCGTGAAGAAAGAGCCGGTAGTAGCCGTAAAAGACAGCCGAGACCAGGATCATACGAAGCGGGTATAAAAGCAGCTGATTTTCGAATAAGATGTTCATTCTGAATCGTTTCTGGATGAGCGTATCTGTTGCAGCAGGGCTTCCAGCTCTTCCAGGCTCAGCTTGTTGTCGCTGACGAACTGGGAAACGAGCTTGGCGGCGGAGCCTTCGAAGTAGCTTTTCACCAGCTGGCCTGCGCTTCTTTTTCCATATTCCGTTTTGCTGATGCGGGGTTGGTAGTAATTATTCCGGCCCTGGACCTCGTATTGGACATATCCTTTTTCCACCAGGATCTTTAAAAGGGTGGCGATGGTATTGGAATGGGGTTTGGGTTCCGGTGTTTCGTCCAGGATATCTTTCAGGAACCCTTTTCCCAGGCGCCAGAGGACTTGCATCACCTGTTCTTCGGCCTTTGTCAGCGGCTTGTAGGTACTCATTTTATTAAACTAACTTTTTAGTTATGCGGATAAAGCTATAACTATTTTCTTAGTTATTAAATTTTCCCCCGGATTTTTTTAAAGAATTTTTTTTCGTGAACCATTCCGTTCCCGTCCTGTTGATAAAGAGTGCAAAACTTACGGGACTATTATCTGCAAAAGATTTGGAGCTAATTGCAAAGGGGCATGCCTGTTACACAACTCCATGTAGAAATAAAAAAAAGAGATTAAAATCTCCTGATTTTTCCTCACAGGGCTATGAAGTACCAACTTCCCTGACTACATTTGCAAACGGTTCTTGACGGAATGATGAATGATGCTTAACTTATCTTTTGCAATTATTTTGCAACTTTCGTGAACCCTCCTGGTCCAATACTTGTTGATTGATTATTAGTACCCGACAAATATTTTTGTCATCTTTTATTTTTTGATATGAGGCAACTTAAGATTGCTACACAGATTACGAACCGTGATTCTCAGGCTGTTGAGAAGTACTTGCAGGAAATTTCGAAGATCCCGATGATCACTCCTGAAGAGGAGACGGTGCTCGCCCAGCGGATCAAGATGGGTGACCAGAAAGCATTGGACAAGCTGGTACAGGCCAACTTGCGCTTCGTTGTTTCTGTGGCAAAGCAATATCAGCACCAGGGTCTATCGTTGAGTGATCTCATTAACGAGGGTAACCTCGGCCTTATTAAAGCGGCTCAACGCTTTGATGAAACCAAGGGTTTCAAGTTTATTTCATACGCGGTATGGTGGATCCGCCAGTCCATCCTGCAGGCGTTGGCAGAGCAAGGCAGATTAGTCCGCCTGCCTCAAAACAAGATTGGCACTTACAACAAGGCTAATAAAGCGTACATGGCTTTCGAACAGGAGCATGAGCGGGAGCCCAGCACGGAAGAATTAGCCGAGTTATTGGAAATGAGCGAGACGGAGATCAATAACATTTTCCAGAGCAATACCCGTCACAGTAGTCTGGACGCGCCTGTACACGAGGCAGAGGATGTGGCGATGGGCGATCTGCTGGAAGGTGGTGACGAAACGGATGATGATGTAATGAAGGATTCACTGCGTGCGGAGATCCGCCGGGTCCTGAAGTCACTCAGTCCCCGTGAAGCAGAGATCGTGAATGCATATTTCGGCCTGGATGGAGAGAATGGTGTTACCATCGAACAGATAGGTCAGAAATACGATCTGACAAAGGAACGCATTCGCCAGATTAAGGAAAGGGCTATCAAGCGTCTGCAGAAGGCCCGTTACAGCAATGCATTGAAAGCATATTTAGGTTAATACACCGCACCTTAATATAAAACCCCGGCATCCGCCGGGGTTTTTACTTATTAAACATATTATTCACACTCCGGCAAGAGGTCATACAAATGACATTCATTTTCCTCTTTTCGGGTTACTTTTGTCGTCCTAAATTCAGATCGAGCATGGATGCTACAACAAGTGAGAAAGTACATTGTCTTATAATAGGTTCAGGTCCTGCCGGCTATACGGCTGCCGTCTATGCGGCACGCGCGAATCTCAGGCCGGTGCTTTACCAGGGTATCCAGCCGGGAGGCCAGCTGACCATTACCACGGAAGTGGAGAATTATCCTGGTTACCCCGACGGCGTACAGGGACCCGAGATGATGGTGCATTTTGAGAAACAGGCCACCCGTATGGGGGCGGACATCAGGTTCGGACTGGCT
>DASZRP010000249.1:0-3316 GCA_035548895.1 Puia sp.
ATTATGGCACTACGGCGTTATGTTTGCTTGTGCTGTGCTTCAGCCTGATCGCCCTGATCAGCGAGCGGTTCTATTACAGTACGATACTACATCCTTCCACAATCTACGCTGGCAGGCAGAGGTACCGGCTTTTGTCCGCAGGCCTGATTCATTCCAGAGTCCAGAATTTATTAATCAACCTGGTGCTCCTCTGGATCTATGGATCCCGCTTTGAAGATGCACTGGATCCAAAGAGCTACTACTCCCATTTACAGATACTGCTCACCTTTCTTCTAAGCATTGTGTCCAGCAATATCATTTCAACTATAATACACCGGAACGAATTCCAGGTCAGCAGCGACGGCTCATCTGCGGGTGTGCTCGGTATTATGGTGAGCTATCTGCTCTTTGCCCCTTCGGAAACACTAGTGAACTTACCTGCAATAGGCGGAGTGTCGAACTGGCTTGTAGTCATCTTTTATATCGGAGGAACAGTCTACCTGGCTATAAAGCGACCCAAAGACAAGATCAGTCATGAACTGCATCTGTTTGGCGCGTTATCCGGTGTTTTCCTAACCATTGCCTTTAACACAGACTTATTCTATTGATATGATAACTGTAGCCAATCCGACATGTTGCCTATTTCAATCTGACTACCAGAGGCCCGCACAATTAGGTCCTGTTGCAGCGACGGCGGCACCAACAAGGGTGCCGATGCCTCCGAACAAACTGCCCACCGTTGCACTCACCGCAATGGATGCTGCGCAAGTGCCGGCCGTGCTGCCGCCTTCGAGCTTTTCAAGCTCATCAGTTGAATATGTTTTCATCGTAATGGATTTATGCCGGACCACCATTGGCCGGCACTCCAAAACTGCGGGGAAGGCAAATCTTAGGGTAACCCTTATGGGTTTAAATTAAACCCATTCCGTTTACCGGGTCTTCAAAAAAAGCCTATGGACAAACGCCAATTATATATCGGAGAAAAGATCAGGCAGCGTCGGATGATCAAAGGCTATAGCCAGGAATACATGGCGTTCCAGCTTGAGATATCTCAAAACGCCTATTCAAAAATTGAACGCGAAGAAACTGAAATGACGGTCAACCGTCTTTATGAGATCGCGGAAGTCCTCGGCGTATCCGTATACGAATTCTTACCGGATTCAAGTCATGGCACAATCCTCAGCTTCGAAAAAATCAAAAAGTACTGGCATAAATTCACGGGCCTTTTCCGGAAAAAGAAGATTAGTCAATAATTATTTTTTCGATCAAATGCAAACCCTTACGGCTATTAATTAGAGCGGTGGCGTTTTGCTGTCCAGACATCGTTTTTTGAGCTTTATGATGATTTAAGATCATCAAAATGCAAACGCTTTTCCAATGCCTGAAGGCGCTCCTTATCTTCCTCTGGATCTATGCAGCAGCCACCAAGCTGATCAATTTCCAGCTTACAAAAGCGGAAATGGCCCATCAGATTTTCGACGAGTCATTCTCATCTATCCTGGCATGGCTGGTTCCTGCTGTTGAATTGTTGACGGGATTTTTATTAGCTATACCCTTAACGGCCAGATACGGTCTTGTTCTGTCTGCCCTGCTTCTCGGTTTATTTACGATTTATGTTGTGGGTGGCGTTATGCATTGGTATGAAACCATGCCCTGCGCATGCGGCGGCGTGATCCGGCATATGACCTGGGGCTGGCACCTTGCTTTCAACTGCTGCTTCCTGGTAATTAACGTTACGACCCTAATGATTGAACCCAGCAGAAAGGAGGTATCGGCCAGCCATTAAATTTCGTTGTAAGCTTCAGCCGGTGAGACCGGCCGCGGTTAAGGGAGGAGCCCAAAACCCGTCAAGAGAGTAGGCATAAAGTATTTGAATTCACTTAATTTTTCTGAACGCTTTTTAAGATAAAAGCCTTCCCAAATAATGAAAAAATACATTTTCAGCCTCAGTGCAATCGCCCTGGCAATATTCGCAAGCTCATTTACTGTAAAAACCAATGCCCATGCCGTAAATCCGGGCCACAAACTGAGCATCCAGACCTGGTACTTCAATGGGAGCACTACGCTCGATGTGATGAACCACCTCGAATATGGCTCCAGCCCACAGTTCAGCTGTGATGCTGTCAACACTTTCCCATGTGAGATCCAGTTTGACGCGAGCCAGTACACGATCCCGACAAGCAACACGCCGCTGCAGAACTATCTCAACGCTGAAGGCAGCGCTGCCCAGGTAAAAGCAGATGCGGTTTCCATCCGTTCTAAACAATAAGACCGGGTAGCAGCAGAAAGAAGGGTGGGCCGATAAGCCCACCCTTCTTTGTTTACAGCCCTACCTCGGGTTTTGCTGTATGCCGGTTAACGCTATTACATCCTCCGGAATTGGTAGGCTGAAACGCGGGTCGTTCGGCGGTAAAGTGTATTCAGTTCCATGAATCAACCGGCTAATGGAAATGTTCGCTCCATCCTTATTCAATCTTTTCAGATCCGGCCACCGAAGGCCGCGCATCATCAGTTCCTTTCGTCGTTCGGTCAATATTTGATTCAGCGCGTCCGACGCATCGCTCGCTGTTCGGCCGGAAAACGTTCCGTCATACCTGGCCTGCAACAAGGTATTTAAATCACCTATGGCTGCATCTTTATTGCCGGTGCGCGCTTCGCACTCCGCTCTTGTCAGGTACATTTCATCGACCGCAAGCCCGGAAAAAAGTGTGCTGCTTCCTTCATAGCTTCCTTTAAAAGAAAATGATCCTCCCAATGACTTGAAGAAAATCTTCTTCCTCAAGTCATTCGATTCATATTGAGGAACAAGGGTGCTGTCAATGAGCGCAACAGCGCTCGCAATCGGTCCGCCATTTGGCATAGAACTCTCGAAAATGACTTCTGAATTGAGCTTTGCGATCGGAAATCTTGCCGTTGGGGCTAGTGTGTTGAAATCCAGTAGTGTATTTTGGAGCTGCAAGCAGGAGTCCGCGTATAAACCAGCCTGATCATAAACACCCATTTGCAGATATGTGCGGGCTAGAAACCCATAAGCTGCAGCTTTCGACGGCCGCAAGGCAGTGACTTGCTTAACCGGCAGTAGGCTGGCGGCCTGCTTCAGGTCACTGATGATCTGGTCAAAGGTTTCTTTAGTAGTCGCGCGTACAGTCTTTTCCTCGCTGTTTGAATTGATGCGAAGGGGAATGCCCAAATCCGCCGCAGCACCGGCTGAGTTATATGCCGGAGACCAAACGTCGGCAATTTGAAGAAAGGCTTTGGCGCGAAACACCAGAGCCTGCCCTCTGATGTTATCCCAGGCTTTGGCATCAGTTTTCGGCATGTTGTTGATTTGGTCAAG
>DASZRP010000250.1:0-3067 GCA_035548895.1 Puia sp.
TGCTTTCCGAATTTAAACGAAACCTGCTTTTGATTACGTTCATTTACTTCATAGCGCTTTTCTCCGCTCAACGTGTAACTGAGCTGTATAAAGGGGTTAATATTTCTTATAACAACTTCTCCGGGCACTGATGACCGAACATTATAATACCCCAGCCGGATTCCATCGGGAGAGGCCAGCTCGAAGATGCTGCCGGAATGACCGGGGCTGTCCACGGCCCGGCGGTTCTCCGTTAGCAGGTTGCCGCCGGCCTGATAAATGTCAAAATCGCAGGACATAGGCTTTCGGTATGAGTCGGTTGCTGGCATTCGCGGGTATAAAATTTATCATCCTGTTCCTTTTCAGGCTTATACAATATTATATTTTCTGCATTTTCCCGCACCCCGCGATCAGGAAATAAAATGCCGCAAGAGGAATCTCTTCGGAATCAGCTCTGTTAAATATTATAGAAATTCCCTTACCGGTCATTTTATTTCCGTTAATGGTAATTTATCCCGACGGTTATAGGGCCTCCCTCCGCGTTTTTCCGAATTTGGCAACTTTTTCTCCTTACGGAATCTTTCTATTGAACAAGGGCGCACAAAACGAAAAGCCCTTTCCAGGAATGGAAAGGGCGAACCAAAACTAACTGCTTAATAAACACGATCAGGCCGTAGCTTCCAGCGAAGGTATGCCCGTGACGTACTCCCGCCATTCGGCCGATTCGGGAATGCCGGGCTTTCTCTTTCCAAAGAAAGAAAGGATCAGGTTGCCGGCGGCATCGTACATTTCCAGGGAATGAACGCCGCCGTCCGAATTCGGCTTCTCCACCACCCAGCTTTCGGCGATATCGCCTTCCCGCAGGTGCAGGTCGAATTCCGGATCTATCACGTTGATCCATCCGGGTATTTCCACAATCTTTTTTATCGGGCCGGTATGGATCTGCACGTTGGCGTGATTTCCCGTGAAAACCATGATCTGCATGCCGGAGGCGGAAAAGTCGTAAAGCAATTTGCGGGTGCTGGCATTGCTTACCCTCCGCGTAAACGAACCGCCGATATGCAGGGCATGCAGGCGGGATACATTATATTTCAGCAGCATCGGGTAAAAATCATGGGTGTCCTGCAATGCGCCCCAGGATTTGTGGAACCCGGAAATATCGATATTGCCATCGGCATATACATGTGCCGGCTCCTCCGGCAGAACATGCAATACGGGCGACTGGTTCTCATCGGCAAATTCCCGCACCAGGTTTTCAAAAGCGGCGTGATCGCTTTTGGCTTCTATGTAAATTTTTGTAACGGCAACACCCTGCTGATCGAATACCTGGATGGACTTCTTAAACCCGGCCTTTTCATCATCAAAAACCGCGAAGCCGAATGCCCAGTGCTGGAAGAACATCCGCAGATCGATATCTTTCCCTGCCACGTACCCGACATGCCGGCTGTTCACCTTAATATTTTCAAAAACGCCCCTGCGTTCGTGCACGCAACTCTCGTTGCGCGTGAGCGACATCACGTAGCCCAGTTCCGGCATTCTTTTCCATAATTCGGCAAATTGATCCTTCAGCCGCAGCACCAAGCTGCCGGTAAAGGCAGCCAGTATTTCGGCCTCCGTCGTTTGCAATACCGCTGCCGCGTTCCGGATACGGGTTTTCGGATTTTTCTCGCGGAAAGAAAGCCAGCTACTCTTTAATGAATTGCCCGTTAGTGTATTTTCCATTTTTTTGGTTTTTATGTATGTGATCATTAATGTCTCGTTAAGAATATAGTCAGTTCTTTGAAAGTCTTGATACGCCTGCATTTCAGGAGAATTTAGTTGCGTGACGATTTGAAATCGCCAATTTTATAACTTACTGAAAATCAGAAAGTTTATATGAATGGCGGGAAATATGTCTTTTCGCAGGTATGTGCATTTCTTCCTCAACGTGCTTTTGACACGATGGTTAGCCGTTATAAAGGAGATTATCGTGTTCGGCACTTCTCCTGTTGGAATCAATTGCTGTGCATGATGTATGGGCAATTAAGCAACAGAGATAGCCTGAGCGATCTGGTTCTAACCATCAATGCCCATTCTGCGAAAGCATACCACCTTGGGTTTGGAAAGGGTGTGTCGAAAGCCAACCTGGCAAAGTCGAACGTCAATCGTGATTGCCGGATTTTTCAGGAGTTTGCCTATCATATTATTGCCGAGGCAAGGAAAACATGCCTGGCAGAAGATAGCACTCCGTTTTCATTCTCTAATGCTGTGTATGCTTTTGACTCGACCATCATCGATCTCTGCCTCAATGTGTTTTGCTGGGCAACCTTTCGGAAGGCAAAAGGGGCGGTGAAAATTCACACACAGTATGACGTTAGAACTTCCATCCCGGTCTTCGTGCATATTACCGCCGGTTCTGTTCACGATACCCAGGTAATGGGTGAGTTTACTTATGAGCCAGGCAGTTTTTACATATTTGACAGGGGTTACATGGATTTTGAAAGGCTATTCGTCATTCAGGAATCGAAGTCCTATTTTGTCATAAGAGCAAAGGACAACCTGAAATTCAAACGGCAATATTCCTCGGCAGTTGATAAATCTACCGGAGTTCAATGTGACCAGACTGGCGAACTTACAGTGTATTATTCTTCTAAAGGATACCCCGAAAAAATCAGGCGCATCAAATTCTACGATGAAGAGCAAAACAGAACATTCGTATTTTTAACAAACAACTTCCATCTGAGTCCGCAAGAAATTGCATGCCTTTATGAGCATCGATGGAAAATTGAGCTCTTCTTCAAATGGATCAAACAGCACCTCAAAATAAAATCCTTTTGGGGAACCACTGAAAATGCAGTCAAGACCCAGGTATATGTCGCTGTCATAACCTATACCCTTGTTGCCATCGTCCGTCAAAGGTTAAAATCAGCTTATACCAACTATGAGGTCCTACAGATTTTGGGTAGTTCCCTATTGGATAAAACACCACTAAATCGACTCCTAAGAAAACCAAGCGACCAAGATGTCAAAGAGCTTTTATATAATCAGTTGAAAATCTTTTAGTTTAAACGAGACGCTACTGTACTGATAATGCAAGTAAATCTTATAC
>DASZRP010000251.1:0-12983 GCA_035548895.1 Puia sp.
AGTCGCGGAAAAGACATCGATGCCGCCTGCGGACAATTAGCCAACAAGACCGTGCACAAAGCCCTCGAATAAATAAAGGCCGCCATTTCATGAAACGCAAGACGGACAATTTCGACAAATTTTATAACCGCAAGCGCAACAGCGCCATCAAGGAAGAATTCAAGCAGGAGAAAAGAACGGCACGCAAGGAAAGGCAGACGGCGGTGGACCGTCATTTCGAGGAACAGCGCAGGCAGCGTACGGCAAACGCCGGGCAAAGCGGGCGGGCGCCAAACCCTTTTGTGGAACGGCAGACTGCTGATAAAAAAAACCAGAGAGCGGATACCGGTAAAAAAGAAATCGCCAGGAAGTTGATAAAAAAAGAGAAGGCTCCTGCTGCAGAGCAGGCTAATCGTCAGACCGATGCCGATGCAATTCCACTGAATAAATTTATTGCCCATGCCGGGGTGGCTTCACGCCGCCATGCTGCTGAATTTGTAAAGGAAGGCCGGATTACCGTGAACGGTAAGCCCGTCACCGACCCAGGCACAAGGGTTTCGCTGAGCGATACAGTGAAGCTGAACGGGAAGAAGATTTCCGTGTCGAGCCATTTTGTATATATTCTGTTGAATAAGCCAAAGGATTTTCTAACCACGACCAGCGATCCGCAGGGCCGGAAGACGGTGCTGCAACTGATCGCCTCTGCAACAAAGGAACGCGTTTATCCTATCGGTCGTCTGGACCGGAATACTTCGGGCGTACTGCTGTTTACGAACGACGGCGACCTCTCGCAAAAGCTTTCCCATCCGAAAAATGAAGTGAAGAAAGTGTATCACGTCGGATTGGATAAAGAGCTGACTAAAGCTGATTTCGAAAAAATATTGAACGGCGTTGAGCTGGAAGATGGAATTGCCCGTGCCGATGTCCTGGCTTATGCGGATGCAAAGGACCGGACGCAGGTCGGCCTGGAGATCCATAGCGGAAAAAACCGCATCGTACGCCGGATATTCGAATCGCTCGGTTATGATGTACGAACCTTAGACCGCGTGATGTATGCGGGTTTGACGAAAAAGAATGTACCGCGCGGCAAATGGCGTTTCCTGACGGACAAGGAGATCCGCATTCTGAAATATTTGAAATCCTGAGTGGGCGATGAAATTTCCTCCGATCCTTTTTGAGAACGAAGCTTTTGTCGTGATCGACAAGCCGGCCGGTCTGCTTAGCGTACCCGACCGGAAGCAGTCTGCTGTTTCCCTGAAAGATCTGCTGATCGAACGCTACGGTGAAATCTTTACGGTTCACCGGTTGGACCGGGAAACCAGCGGCGTGATCGTATTTGCCAAAACGGCTGAGGCTCATCGTTATCTTTCCCAGCTTTTCGAGCATCGCGAAACATCGAAGATTTATCTGGGTCTCGCGCTGGGACGGCTCGCGCAAAGCAGCGGACTCATTGAAGAACCAATTGCCGAGCACCCTGCAAAGAACGGCACGATGACAGTTTACCGAAAGGGGAAACCGGCCAGCACTGGATATGAAGTGGTGGAGGACCTGGTCCGCTACTCTCTGGTCAGGTTCTTTCTGCACACGGGACGCACCCATCAGATCCGGGTGCACATGAAACACCTGGGTCATCCCATTGCCTGCGATGAACTCTATGGTGATGGGAAACCGGTGCTCGTTTCATCGATCAAAAAGAACTATAAGCTGTCGAAATTGGAAGAAGAGGAAAAACCCATCCTCGGCAGGCTGGGATTGCACAGCGCGGAGCTATCCTTCACCGATCAATCAGGCGTCAAACATCATTTTGAAGCGCCATTGCCGAAAGATATGAGGGCCTTGATGAGCCAGCTCAGGAAGGTGGTTGACGGATAACGGTGGGCGGTTAACGGATAGCAAAATTCCGTCAACCGTCCACAAAAAAACCCGGCTTAAGCCGGGTTTTTATCATTTATTCGGTTGTGGTGTATACCGTAAATAAGGCTTCACCACTTTTACTCCTTTCGGGAATTTCTTGAGCGCATCTTCGGTCGGGATAGCCGGAGAAACGATCACATCTTCTCCTTCTTTCCAGTCAGCCGGTGTCGCCACACTGTGATTGGCAGTGAGCTGGAGAGAATCGATCACGCGAAGGATCTCGTAGAAATTTCTACCGGTAGATGCGGGATAAGTAAGCGTCAGTTTCACTTTCTTATCTGGCCCAATCACAAATACCGAACGAACAGTAAAAGTTTCGGAAGCATTAGGATGGATCATACCGTAGAGGTTAGCCACTTTCTTGTCCGGGTCGGCGATCAGGGGATAGCCGACGGTTACCTGCTGTGTTTCGTTGATATCGCCAATCCAACCCTTGTGTTTGTCGAGGGGATCAACACTCACCGCCAACACTTTTACATTGCGTTTAGCGAATTCATCCTGCAGCGCAGCTACTCTTCCGAGCTCGGTGGTACACACCGGGGTATAGTCAGCGGGATGGGAAAACAGAACGCCCCATCCGTTTCCGAGGAATTCGTAAAAGTCAATGTTGCCGGCAGTGGTGGTTGCTTGAAAATTGGGTGCAACGTCCCCTAAACGTAAACTCATTGTTGAACAATTTTAAAATATGAATAAAAACTCCGCTTTTCCAAAAGCGGACTGTAAAGATATTCATTCTCTATTAAACGGGTAGACTTTTTCTGAAAATTTGTTTTTTGTTCATATTGGGAATCGCTAAAGACTTTCGCTTTTTACCTGATCATAAAAGGAAGAGAGATGTCCGCACTGAAACTCATCACAAGCTTATCGGAAGCATGTCAATTGGCCGGATGACCGGTCATATATGGCCTTCCGGGCGGAGTTCAGACATGCTTCGGGCTCGTCCCGGTAGTTCCGGGACTATAATACATTGAGGCACAATAAGCAATATCATATCCTAATTCGGAAATAACTAAGAACATTAGTAAATTTAGGCTTATGGAATGGTTCAACAGTGGTATTGCACCTGTAAAAGACCTGCTGTCTTTCTTGTATAAGAAATCGCAGACGAACGATATCAACAAGAAACAGCTCATCATCGAATTGCGGGATAATCTGAATGTGTTCAAGAACGGGTTTATGAACCAGACGCCTTACGATCAGATGATCGATTTATTGCAGCACAGCGCTTACCAGTCGGCCATCAGGGAAAACTTCGCCTTTAAAAAATTGCGGGCCGGCCTTATCAGGGCAGAGATCATCTACGACGAGCGCAATAAAAAATATGCGGGCTGGACGGCTGAAAAACTGATGGACAAGATCGACGAAAAGATCGTCGAGCTCAAGAACATCAAGAAAATGAACAACGACTCGGTGAAAGCGGTGAAGAACAATATCTCGCTGATGATGAGCAACCTCTACTTCCGCATCAAACTCATGGCGGATTTTATCAAATCGGAATGACCGATCCGCTGCCGGTTATTTCTTCAGCAACTTGAATGCATGTGTCCAGTCATTCCTCAAAAAACCGGGAATACACCAGAGAATGCAAAGCGGCTCAATAGCTCTTGCCGCCTCCACGCCACCCATATCTTCCGTTTCCCATCCGAAGGTTGTGAGGATACCGGTGACCTGCTGCTTCGCTTCCGCATCATTGCCACAGATGAACATCGTAGGTTTACCAACGGCAAAAGCAGGCTTATACATGAGGCTGTTCCCGACGCTGTTGAAGGCCTTCACAAATTTTGCCTTCGGGAACTGTACTTGCAGGGCTTCCATCATCGAATGATTGAGATCGGTCGAAAACTGCAGTACACCCTTTTCGGGCGGGGCCTGGGCAATAGGATTGGTCACATCAATAATTGTCTTTCCCGCCAGGTTCTTCGGTCCGGCTAACTCCAGCGCCTGCGCTGCTGCATATCCCGCGCTTGCCAACACCAGGAGTTCGCCAAACGCCGCGGCGTCCGCAAAGCTGCCAGTCTGAGCGCCGGGATTGTCGGATTTCCATTTAACCAGCTCAGCCTTCCCCGGGTTGCGGGAACTGAGCATCACCTCATGTCCTTCTTTCAGGAAAGCAGCGCCCAGTGTTTGTGCCACGGCCGCCGATCCGATAATTCCTACTTTCATAAAAATGGCTTTGCTCTGTAATTTAAACAATTGCAATGCCATATCCCTCATTTTCAAATTTCCAAATTTTCAAATTACTTCTCCCACATTTCCACATCTCCACACCTCCACATTTCTTACTTTTACTTCATGTCCAATCCGAATCTCAGCGCGGATAAGAACCAGCCCGGAACGCCCGATGCGGTATTCGAGAACAGCATCCGGCCTTCGGTGATCACCGACTTTGCGGGCCAGCCCCAACTTGTCGCCAACCTGCTGGTATTTATCAAAGCTGCAAAACAGAGAGAAGAAGCATTGGACCATATCCTTTTCCATGGCCCTCCCGGACTGGGTAAAACCACGCTGAGTCGTATTGTGGCCAATGAGCTCGGCGTGCGTATTCGCGAAACCTCCGGGCCTGTTATTGAAAAGCCCAGCGACCTCGCCGGATTGCTTACCAGTCTCGAACCCAATGATGTATTGTTCATCGATGAGATTCATCGGCTAAGCACCGTAGTGGAGGAATACCTCTATGCCGCCATGGAAGATTATCGCATCGACATCCTCATCGATACCGGTCCCAACGCGCGCAGCATACAGCTCTCCCTGAATCCTTTCACGCTGATCGGCGCAACGACACGTAGCGGACTGCTCACCGCTCCTCTGCTATCGCGCTTTGGCATCAAATCGAGACTGGAATATTACGACAGTCCAACGCTCGAAAAGATCATACGCCGCTCCGCATCGATCCTCGACACAAAAATTACTTCCGATGCTTCGGCTGAAATCTCGAGACGAAGCAGGGGCACACCGCGTATTGCCAACGGGCTGCTGCGCCGCGTGCGCGACTTCGCCCAGGTGATGGGTAATGGCGCAATCGATCTGGCTATTACCAAACACGCGCTACGTGCACTCAATGTGGATGAACACGGGCTTGAGGAAATGGATAACCGCATCCTTGGTACCATCATCGATAAATTCAAAGGAGGCCCCGTGGGGCTCAACACCATCGCTACTGCTGTGGGTGAAGAAGCCGGTACCATCGAGGATGTTTACGAACCCTTTCTCATCCAGGAAGGCTTTCTTATGCGCACCCCGCGCGGCCGGGAAGCCACCGAAAAAGCCTACCTCCACCTGGGCAAGAGCCGCGGGGAGAATCTTCTTTTTTAGATAATGGATGATGGTTAACTGACTTCAGATAACTGATTCCGAACGGCTATTTTAAAAAAAAATAATTATCCCGGTATCTGCTCAACCAGAATACTGTTACCTGCTTTGTCAAAATAAGTGCAGGTCATTGCCTGCAGACTGACTATCCATTTTTCAATCCCAGTTTCCGCGCAATGATGGCAAAAAGCCCGATAGTCCGTTTTTCCTTCCTGGTGAATTTTCAGATAGTGTGAAAATTTGTCCTTCTCACAACGATCGGCAATATCTAAATGGTCGTACATCGGCTGCGATCTGGTCTGGTAATTGTCGTTGCCGAAATATACGGTGTGACTGTCTACTACCCAGGTCTCGAAACCTGTAACACCCAATACCTTAATTTCTTTGATGTAAGCCGGGAAATCCGCTCCGGTCTTTACCCTCGCGTGAGCTGCTTTGATTTGTTCTACCGTAAACATGATTTTTGATTTTAGTCGTGATATGATTTGCTTTGTCATAATGACAATACAAAAATGCCACAACCAAAAACGCTGGAATTGTAAAAAATCGTTTCTTTAAGAGAAGCGCTTAAAATTCTCAGGCGTGTCGCCGGTATATTGCCTGAAGTCCTTTATAAAATGCGCCTGATCGAAGAAATGGTTTTCGTAACAGATGTCTGTGAGCGATTTGACCTTATCTATTGCATTTAGCACGGTATTAAAGCGAACAATGGAAGCGAATTTTTTAGGCGTTGTGCCGACCAGTTTACGAAAACGTTTTTCGAGCGGACTTTGGCTGATAAGCAGCTTCCTATTGAGATCGATAATCCGGATCGTACCCTTCGATTCGTAAATAAGCTTCACCGCTTCAACCACCAGTTGGTCGCGTTGGATCTCTTTCAATTGCTTCAACAAAAAGTGCTCAACCACATCGATCCGTTGTCTGTCGGTTCCGGCAAGCGATAACTTTTCCTCTGTCTCGCGAATGGCCTGGCTACTGAAAATGTTGTCTAAAGAAATGCTTGCGTTAAACAATTCATTGGCCGGGCAGGCGGTGAAATGAGCCAGGCCGATTTCCGTAAAGAAAACGAGCACCGTACCGATATCCGCCGATTCTTTAAATACTTTATACCGGTCGGCAATTCCCGTTATCCCGGCAGACATGAGAGGCGCCTCCACGTCATCTTTCAGATGCGACAGTTTCCCCTTGTACTGGAAGCCGATCACCATGCCGGTGGAAGGGAAAACCTTATAGGTTCTTTCGGAAGTGCTTTCTGAAAGGACCAGGTATTTTATATAAGGCTTCAGCTTGTCAGCTGGTATGAATTTGTCGAATCGCATCGATGAACACGATTTTAGAAAGCTCCCTCATACCAAATTTCCTATTTTTCCCTGAGCCGGCCCGGTCTATTATTCTTTATTGACGATTGCTTGATATAATACTCTTCTTTTTGCTATCAGGATAACTCCAAATTATAACAGCTAAGAATTCCGGAAATGCTCTTCCAGGAAAGACTGCCAGGTCATTTTGCCGTCAGCATGACCGGGATATTATTTGTCTTCCGTCTTTTAAAACGGAAACTCCAGCTTCACACTCAGGTTCCTGCCCATATTGTAGATCCCGTGATAGGGACGCGGGTCGTCGGGATAAGGCTCCATGTATTTCAAACGGCTCAGGTGATCCTGGTAAGCGACATCGAAAATATTATTCGCCATCAGGTAGATATTCACTATCGTCCGATCCTTCTTATTGCTGATACCTGTACCGGCGCCAACATTAACCAGCGCATAACCGGGCGTACGCGTTTCCGTATTGCCTTCCAGGAATACCCGGTTCTGTGTGGCGTACCAGTCCAGTTCTGCTTTCACGAAGCCATTCACCAGGTGCATCGATTTATTCTCGAAATCATATTTCAGCTCGGAGATCCCATGCGCGGGGCTGATAAAGGGCAGGTAACGCGTGCTGTCATTCTTCGTGATGCCCGCCGAATTCAGCAGGTCGCCATACACCAGCGAGATGCTGTTTTCAAAGTGCAGCGGCTTGATGGGATGAATGTCGATGCTGAACTCGCCGCCATATAAAGCCGCCTTACCCTGTTTGAATTCATACACCATATTGTTGTCCAACAGCGAGTCGCGGCCATCAATGCCCTGCAGCTTCTCGTTGAAGATATAATTCGATATCCGGTTGTAAAAAGCACTCAGGCTGATCACGGCATAACGGGAGTTAAATGTAATGCCCATGTCTTCCTGGAGGCTGAATTCCGGCTTAAAGGCATCGTTTCCGATCTGGTATATCCCGGTGCCGGGATGCACGCCGTTTGCCGAGATCTCGGAAATATTTGGCGCGCGGTAACCTCTCGATATATTCAGCTTGGCCGACCATTTCCGGTTGAACGAATAAGTAGCGCCCAAACTCCCCGACACGCCCGAGAATACATGATGATAGTTCGAGAACGGTTTGTCGGCGCCAACCGTATCTGCGCCATACACCGGCATGTCAAAATGCGTTACGGGGTTTTCTGCCGTGTAGAGTTCCTGATTTGAGAAGGTGCGACTGTCGAACCGGAGGCCTCCGGAAATATCGAGCTTCTCGAAACTCTTCCGGATCATGGCAAAAGGACCGAGATCGAACTGATGATAGTTAGGAATAATGAATTCCGTGCCATTTGTCACCGTATTCTGCTGATACATACCGTTCAGGCCTGCCGTCAGCTCCCAGCCGCTAAAGGTGGGAAAGAAATACTTCAGGTCATACATGTATGAATTGAGCTGAAGATCAAGGCCCGGGATATCGCTCATTTCCGGATGGCTATACTCTCTGCGCACGCTGCGCTGGAATCCGAGGTTCAGGCCGATGCGGCCTTCGCCCACCACAAAGTTGTTGGTGGAGTATATCCGGTAGTGCTGCACATGCTGGTGTAGCGGAGTGATAGCATAAGATTTCAGTTCCGCATCCGATACAATGGGCCGAAAGTCATCGTCTTCCGTGATCTGTTTGGTGAACCGCCGCGTAGCAGAATCCCGGCTGCCGTCGGGTATTTCCTGCAGGTCGTCGAATAAAGACAGGCTCAGGTGTGAGTAACCGAAAGCGCGATGCAATCCAAGCGATATCGTCGCATCGTTTTCATTGAAGGCCGTGCCATATACCCTGCCATCGATCTTATTCTGGTAGTTGGTAGCCTGCTTATGCGAAAGCCGGCCCATCCACTCAAAACCATTCTTCGTACCGCCTACCATGCCCGAACCGCCGAACATGCCGTTGTTGCCCTGATATTCAGCAGTAACATTGCCAATCACCTTACCATCTGGCGCGGGAGGCGTGGGAATCAGGTTCACCACGCCCGCCAGGGCATCCGACCCATAGGTCAGGCTGGCCGGTCCCTTGATCACTTCCACACGGTCGATATTATATTGATCCACCTCGATCCCGTGTTCGTCGCCCCATTGCTGCCCCTCCTGTCTTACCCCATCATACAACGTGAGTATGCGATTATAGCCCAGGCCGCGAATGAAAGGTTTGGAGACATTGGGACCGGTGGTCACGGCCGTCACACCAGGCACTTTGGTAATGGCATCGATGATATTCGTGCTGAGATTATCTACGATCGCGGCATGATTATACGATACGATGGGCACCGGGCTGCGCCGGATCTGCGTGGCCTTGGAAAGACCGGTGATCACCACCGGGCTTTCCTCCACATATTGTTGCTGGAGGGTGAAGTTCATTTCACTTCTTCCGTCGATTGTTACGTTCCTTGTCACCGTACTATAGCCGACCGCATGCACTTCTACCAGGTAGGAACCCGAAGGCAGGTTGGAAAAATGATATTTTCCCGATCCATCGGCAATGGCGCCCAGCTTCAGGTCGGCAATATAAACCGTAGCCGCCGGCACCGGTTTCCCGTTCGTGCTGTCGATGACGACGCCGGTCAGCGACCCGTTCAGCGTACCAGGCTCCTGCTGAAGGCTTACCGTCTGACTGAAACCGGAAAACGAAGCAATTATCAATAAATTAAAAAATAAGCAGGTTTTCATTGTTTATGATTTCTGTTCTGCCCCTGCATTGAAACTGCAGGGACCCGTAAATAAGGAGATGAATAAACTAAGAACAGAAAGCAGCTGGAGGGCCTCGCACACCAGTATGCGGTGCGAAAGCCGGAGGCATATCGGCGAGAGGCTGTGCAAACGGGGGTTGCAGTTTAGCCAGCAGGAGGGTGACTTCCGGCTGAATGCCTGGAAGAAAAGGCGCTACCACCACGAGGTCTTCACAATGACATTGAAACCCGGAAGCATAGAAAACCGGTTCGGTTGTGCTTACCCGTTCAGTGTCTTTGTGATTGGCCAGGATATCATGCAGGAATTTTTTCGGCGTCGCCGAAAATGTGAAGAGCAGCAGGGAAAGCGCTGCAAAAATTCTCCGTATGAATGGTGTATAATTCAAGCGATATGTTCGCGAATTTACCGGAAATGGGCCGCTTTCAGAAAGGCGGCCTTTTTTTTATCAAAATCTTAGGGGATATTCTCGATAATCCCCGCAATGCCCTGCCCTCCGCCCACACAGGCCGTGACGATCCCGTATTTTTTTTTCAGCCGCTTCATATCATGCAGCAACTGGATGGTCAGCTTGCAGCCCGTGCAGCCTAAGGGATGACCAAGCGCTATCGCGCCGCCGTTGATATTCACGATCTCCGGATCCAGTCCCAGTTTCCGGATCACGGCCAGCGACTGACTGGCAAAGGCTTCATTCAATTCCACCAGGTCGATCTGCGACTGGTTCATGCCTGCCTGTTTCAATACTTTGGGAACAGCCTCCACCGGACCAATACCCATGATCCTGGGATGAACGCCCGCGCTGGCGCAGGCTATCAAACGGGCCAGTGGTTTAAGGCCCAACCGGTTCATCATTTTTTCTCCCATCACGATCACAAAAGCCGCTCCATCACTGGTCTGCGACGAGTTGCCTGCCGTAACTGAACCGCCCGCTGCAAAAACGGGCTTCAATTTGGCGAGCGCTTCGATCGAAGTATCGGCGCGGGGTCCTTCGTCAGTATCGACAACATATTCTCTTTTTTGCTTTTTGCCTTTCGCATCAGCATATACTTCTTCCACTTTGATGGGCAGGATGCCCGGCTTAAAATATCCCTGTCGGATCGCGTTCAACGCTTTCTGATGTGAACGCAGGGAGAACTGGTCCTGGTCTTCCCGGCTCACACCATATTCCTTCGCCACCGCTTCCGCGGTGAGCCCCATGCTGAGATAATAATCCGGTTCTTCAGAAGCGATAGAATAGGCAGGCACCGGCTTCCATCCTGAGGTCGGCACCAGGCTCATGCTTTCAGTGCCCCCGGCAATGATACATTCCGCCATGCCCGTCCGTATCTTGGCCGTTGCAATGGAAATTGTTTCCAATCCGCTCGCGCAATAACGGTTTACCGTAACCCCAGCCGTTGGAATTCCTACAGCACGGGCCGCGATGATGCGCCCGACCTGCAGTCCCTGCTCCGCTTCTGGAACGGCATTGCCTACGATCACATCGTCGACCGACTTCGGATCAAGCTGCGGTACCGAAGCCAGCAATCCCTTGATCACTTCAATGGCCAGATCGTCCGGCCGATAGAACCGGAACCCTCCCCGTTTTGCTTTTCCTACTGCGGTACGATAGCCCGCTACGATATAAGCTTCCTGCATAATGCGTAATTGTAATTCAAAGATAGATTTTTTCAAACCCCGCTTCGAAGAGCTGACTATCTTTGCCGGCCGTTAGGTTCAACCCATCCCTCATGCTGTATAAGTGGCTTCGCAATTTCCTGTTCCTCTTTCCGCCGGAAGCTGTTCATCATTTCACGATGAACGGGCTCGGATTTTTTTCCCGCTACGCACTTACGCGCTCCTGTCTCCGGCGGGCTTTTGGTGTGAACCGGATCTCAAAAGAAACAAACTTCGCCGGCATCCGGTTCAGCAATCCCATCGGCCTCGGCGCCGGCTTCGACAAGAACGCCATCTACCTGCAGGGCCTGCAAACCCTTGGCTTCGGCTTCGTCGAGATTGGCACGGTCACGCCACTGCCCCAGGAAGGCAATCCCAAGCCCCGGCTGTTCCGGCTGAAAAAAGACCTGGCCCTGATCAACCGTATGGGTTTTAATAACGAGGGGGCAGACCGAATTGCAGACCATTTAAAGCAATGGCGTGAACGCCATGCCCGTTCAGGCAACCGGGAACCGATCATCGGCGGGAATATCGGGAAGAATAAGATGACGCCCAATGAGGATGCCTGGAAGGATTATGAGATCTGCTTTCTGAAGCTCTTTCCTTATGTCGACTACTTCGTGGTCAACGTGAGCTCACCCAATACCCCCGGCCTGCGGGAACTCCAGGAAAAAGAATCCCTGCGCAAAATACTGACCCGGCTGCAGCAAACCCCGGTTCAACAGGAATCGCCAAAACCAATCCTGCTGAAAATAGCGCCCGACCTGAGCCGGGAGCAGGTAGATGAAGTAGTCGCGCTGGCGCAGGAAATTAGACTCGACGGACTGGTAGTCAGCAATACCACCATCAGCCGCGACGGTCTGCAGACCCCGGCAGAAAAAGTGAAAGCCATCGGCGCCGGAGGCCTGAGCGGCAAGCCGGTTCAGCAGCAATCGACGGACCTGCTTCGCTACATCATTTCCAAAACAGGCAGCCGCCTGCCCATTATTGCCTCCGGCGGAGTGTTTAGTTCAGCAGATGCCCGGGAGAAACTGGATGCCGGCGCCAGCCTGGTACAGGTATGGACCGGCTTCATTTACGAGGGTCCCGCGATCGTGCGGAAAATTCTGAAAGGCGGATTGTGCTGATATAACCGCACAACCATTGTCCATTTCCGGACAGTTTATTTCCAGCGCCGGTTACAAATGACTGCTGCTAAGGCCATTCTATAGTTGGCATATCCATTGAGTAAAACAGTTGATCCAAATTTTCACCAGAACATTTTTCGTCATGATAGCCCATTATTTAAAAATTGCCTTCCGGAATATCCAAAAGCAGAAGATGTATGCCGTGATCAACATCGGTGGCTTTGCCATCGGTATTGCAGCCTGTCTCCTGATCACGATGTATATCCGCCATGAGACCAGCTATGACCGGGATAATCCGAATAGAGACCGTGTTTACCGGCTTAATGGCGAATCCAGGCAAAATGGCGCTGTCCATAGCGGAGTAACCTTTCCCGCACCATTGGCAAAAGCCCTGCTGAACGATTTTCCGGAAGTGGAAAAAGTGGGCCGCACGATGTGCAGTGAACTGTTTGGCGGGGCTAACAACCAGGTTCGCCGGGCAGACCAGGAGAACGACACTTATGAAAGCGGATTCTGCTTTGCAGATTCTACCCTGTTAGACATATTGAACGTTCACATGGTATATGGCAACCGGAAACAGGCCTTGTCGGAACCTTTTTCCATAGTGATCTGCAAAAGCATGGCCGATAAATATTTCCCGAACGAAAATCCTGTCGGCAAGGCGCTCATCTTTAACGACAATCCGAAAATGCCGATTAAGATCGGCGGCGTGATGCAGGATTTTCCGACAACTTCTCATCTGCAGTACCGCGGTTTTATTTCCCTGTCCGGCATCAATTTTTGGCAGGGCGAGCAGGAAACCTGGACGGCAAGCAATTACCAGATCTACCTGCAATTGAAACCCAATGTAAATATTGCCGGCCTGGATAAAAAAATGACCAGCGATGTGCTGGATAAATATATGGTGCCGGCATTGATCGCCGCCGGCAGAAAAAATGCAAAAGAAACCCTGAAAGGAGCGAGGCTC
>DASZRP010000252.1:0-18478 GCA_035548895.1 Puia sp.
GCTGAGCAGCAGGGCGGTGGGGTTAGCGATATTCTTGCCGGCGATATCCGGAGCTGTGCCATGCACGGCTTCGAAAATGGAAATATGGTCTCCGATATTTGCGGAAGGGGCAAAGCCGAGCCCGCCGACCAGTCCGGCGCAGAGGTCTGAAATGATATCGCCCTGCAGGTTGGTAAGCACCACCACGTCGAAATCCTGGGGCTTTACTACCAACTTCATGGCGAGGTCGTCGACAATGATATCGTCCGATTTCAGTTCGGGGTATTGTTTTGCGACCTCCTGGAAGCATTCCAGGAAGAGGCCATCGGTCAGCTTCATGATATTGGCCTTGTGGCCGCAGGTTATCCGGCGGGCGCCGTTCTTCTTGGCCATCTCAAACGCGTATTTGATCACCTGCAGGCTGCCCGGCCTGGTGATAAATCGCCGGCTCAGCGCCACGTCGTGCGTTGGCAGATGTTCAATACCGCCGTAAGTGTCTTCGATGTTTTCCCGGACAATAGTGATGTCGATGTAGATCCCGGCTTTTGAAAACACGGTCTCTACCCCGTGGAGGGACTGAAAGACCCGCTTGTTCGCATAGGTGTTCCAGGTTTTCCGGGCAGTCACGTTGATGCTCTTGACGCCTTTGCCCTTGGGTGTTTCCATGGGCCCTTTGAAAAGGATGCCTAACTCCTCGATGGTGTGCTGGGCCTCCGGGGTCATCCCGTTGGAAAAACCCTTGTCGAATACCCATTTTCCCATTTCCACGATACTGTATTCAATGGGCACTCGGTTGGCATTAAAAATAGAAAGGACGGCGTCCATGATCTCCGGACCGATGCCGTCCCCTTTTGCAACTGCAATTTTCATGAGTGAAATATAGTTGTGCGAATGTACATAAATCTGCCGATGGTTACCGGCCGCCGCATCATTAACGGGCTTCAGCAATTTTTATTAATTTTATCTAAATATTTTTCATGGCGAACAAAATCTCAGAAGGGGTTGAAGTGGACGTGGAAACGTTTTATCAGCCCGATTACAGCAATCCGGTGGCCGGAGAGCATATGTTCGCCTATCGGATCACCATCTGGAATCACAATAGTTTTCCGGTCAAATTGCATCGCCGGCAATGGCATATTTTCGACAGCAACGGCACACAGCGTGAAGTGGAGGGTGAAGGCGTGGTCGGCGTTCAGCCGGTGCTTCAGCCGGGAGAAAAATATCAATATGTAAGCGGCTGTAACTTACGGACGGAAATGGGGAAAATGTATGGCAGCTACAGCATGGAAAACCTCAACAATAAAAGCACGTTCAGTGTAAATATCCCGATGTTCGAAATGATCGTGCCGTTCAAGATGAACTGAAAGGCAAATGTGGAAATGTGATAATGTGGAAATGTGGAGATGTCATTTCCACATTATCATATCTCCACATCTTCACATCTGCTTCTCATTCTTTCTCCGCCGCTGCTTCTACCACAATTTTATTGAGCTTATTGGTCAGCGGGAACAGCAGCAGGCCGGCAACAATAGCCGCCACGGCACTGATGCCGAAGAAAAGCGCTTTGCTGTCGAAACTGTCCCAGAAGCCCGTCATTATACCGGCAATCTTTGCTCCCAGCGAGGTGGTGATGAACCAGCCTCCCATCATCAGCGCGGTAAAGCGTCGCGGGGAAACCTTGGAAACTAGGGAAAGACCCACCGGACTTACAAACAGTTCACTGATGGTGAAGATCCCATAGGTGCTGACGATCCACGCAGAAGAAACTTTGTTTTCGTAAATATTGGTCGACAGGGCGGCGGCTACCATGATCACGGAAGAGAGGCCGGAGATAATGGTCCCGATAGCGAATTTGCTCGGCGTGTTCAATTCCCGGCCTCTTGCCCTCAGGTAACCGAAAAGACCTACAATGACCGGGGTCAGCACGATGATCCAGAAGGGGTTGATGGACTGATAGATCTCCGTGGAAATGAGTTTTAGATCTTCTCCTTTTGCGGGCCATTGCTCTTTGGGAACATTCTGCAGGTAGGGGTCTGTTCCCATATGGGTAACTACATGTCCCTTGTCGTCGAGCTGCGAATGGAAATGATAATCCAGCACCGGCACATCCTTCGGTTCCGTATTGACCGTCTGTAAAAACCCGAAGGGCTTCATGATTTTTTCAACTGATTTGGGAGCTTCCCGCTTGGTATAGCTGTCGGCCCAAATGGTCAGCGAAGTGGCATTCTCATTATAAATATTCCAGAAGATGATGGAAACACCGAACAGGGTGAACAGGGTGCCGATCCGCCTTCTGTCCGACGTATTGCACCGGTACCAGATATTGAAATAGAATATCACCACCGGGATGCAGGCAAAAATAAAAGCGTCGTTCGAATCGGAACCCGTCAGGTTTCCGGGAATGAACCAGCCGACGATACCTGCGGCGATGGCGGGCAGGAATACATAGGAAACAATCCTGGAGAGCGGCATGTCTTCTTTCTGTACCGGCTTGATCACATCGGCGTGCTTCACGTACTTCTGTCCGAAGGCAAAGAAGAGCAGGGAAACCGCCATGCCGAAACCGGCGGCGGCAAAGGCATAACCCCAGGAATAGTTGATCCGGAGATAGGCCGCAACAAAATTGCAGATCAGGGCGCCGATATTGATGCCCATATAAAATATATTATAGGCAACGTCCTTCTTTGGTTTGAGTTCTTCTTTATTATAAATATTTCCAAGCAGGGTGCTGATATTCGGCTTGAAAAAACCGTTACCGATAATTACACAGCCCAGGGCAACCCAAAGCAAATTGCCGCTATGCGGAACGGCCATCAGAAAATAACCCAGTGCCATCAGGGAGCCGCCGAGAAAGACCGAAACACGATAACCGATATAGCGGTCGGCGATCAGGCCGCCGATAAAAGGAGTCAGGTAAACCAGCGCGATATAGGTTCCGACAATATCTCCCGCAGGCCCCGTATCCATACCCCGGCCTCCGTTACTAACGGTATCATGCAAAAAGAGAAAGAGGATGCCAACCATCAGATAATAACCAAAGCGTTCCCACATTTCTGTAAAGAACAGCACGTATAGTCCGCGGGGATGTCCTTTCTTCGGCAAGTCGTTAGTCATAAATCGAAGGTTTCGGGTGGAGAAAAGGTTGAGAGCGCCAAAATAAGATTTATTTGACTGATCGCGCCGGTTGCCAAAAATCTGCCTGACAAAATTATTTTTTCTAATATGAGCCTGAATCCTGAATTTCGGGCCTAATCCAACCTTGAAATGAACATTTTATTATTAGGCGCGGGGGGAAGAGAACATGCTTTTGCATGGAAAATGGCCAAAAGCCCGGATTGCACGCGTCTGTTTATTGCCCCCGGAAATGCGGGGACTGCTTCTTTTGGAACCAATCTCGACCTTTCGCCCACCGATTTTACTGCCGTGAAACAAGCCTGCCTGTCGCACCATATCGATATGGTGGTGGTGGGACCTGAGGAACCACTCGTGCTGGGAATCGTCGATTTTTTCCTTGCCGATCCGACGATCAATCATATACCCGTTATCGGGCCTTCTGCACAGGCTGCGCAATTGGAAGGCAGCAAGGCTTTTTCCAAACGGTTCATGAAAAAACACGGCATTCCTACTGCGGAATACCGGGAATTTAATGCTGAAAATTATCAGGAAGGTTCCGGGTATTTACAATCGCATAGCCTTCCCATTGTGCTCAAGGCCGACGGCCTGGCTGCCGGGAAGGGCGTGATCATTTGCAGGAGTCATGTCGAGGCCATGGCCGAATTCGAGTTGATGTTGCAGCAAAATAAGTTCGGAGAGGCGGGCAAAAGGATCGTGATCGAAGAGTTTTTAGATGGTATTGAACTTTCTGTTTTCGTGCTCACCGACGGTGAACATTACCTGATATTGCCGGAAGCCAAAGACTACAAAAAGATCGGCGAGGGCGATAAGGGCCTCAACACCGGCGGAATGGGAGCCATCAGCCCGGTCCCTTTTGCCGACAAGGCCTTTATGGATAAAGTGAAAGACCGGATCATCGAACCAACGGTCCATGGCCTGAAGAAAGAAGGCATCGAATACCGCGGATTTATTTTTATCGGCCTGATCAAAGTGGGAGAGGATCCTTTCGTCATTGAGTATAACTGCCGCATGGGCGATCCGGAAACCGAAGTAGTTCTCCCACGCCTGGAGAATGACCTGGTGGCGCTGTTCAAAGCAGTTGCCGGGCAGCAGCTCAATGAAATTAAAATCAAAACCGATCCCCGCAATGCCGTTACCATGGTTGCCGTGAGCCGTGGCTATCCCGGATCTTATGAAAAGGGATTTCCGATCACGGGGCTCGACGCCGCGGTAAAGGATGCCCAGGTCTTTCAGGCTGGAACCCTGAAGGAGGGAGACGAAGTGGTGACCAACGGCGGCCGCGTGCTCTGCGCGACAGCCTGTGCTGCCGATCTGCCCGATGCCATCAGAAGGTCGAAAGAGCTGCTGAGGCAGATCGACTTCGACGGAATGTATTATCGAAAAGATATCGGGTACGAATTTCTGGAGACTTCCATATCGAATGCCTGATGTTCACGGGCAATGAGCCTGTCAAAACCCATGCAATGGAACCGCCCTTGCACTATGCCGATTATTTGTATCTGCATACGCTGCTGAACACGCAGCATTTGCGAAGCGATCTGGTGAATGCGCATGCGCACGACGAAATGCTCTTCATCGTGATTCACCAGGCCTACGAACTCTGGTTCAAGCAACTGCTCTATGAGATCGACTCGGTGAAGGAGATCCTGGCTCAGCCCTCGCTGAACGACGATTCACCCGAGCTGCAGACCATCGTTCACCGGCTGAACCGGTGCAATACGATACTGCGGCTGCTGGTGCGTCAGATCGATATCATGGAAACGATGTCGCCTATGGATTTTCTTGATTTTCGCGATCTGCTGCGTCCCGCCTCGGGCTTCCAGAGTTTGCAGTTCAAGCTGCTGGAAGCAAAGCTGGGATTAAAAGCGGATCACCGGCACGGACAGGCGCACTATATTTCGATGCTGCGGGAAGACGAGATCCAACTGCTGAAAAAAGCCGAATCGGAAAAGAGCATGCTCGGTCTTGTAAACGATTGGCTGGAAAGAATGCCTTTCCTGAAGAATAATGACTTCTGGACAAATTACCGGAAACTCTATATCGAAAGCCTGTCGGAAGGGGAAAAGGGTCATGCCGAGCTGTTCGATGCCGTATTTTCCGAAGATAACCGGGATTTTCACTCGCTTTCGGCGGCAGCTAACCGCGCCGGTCTCTTTATCATGATCTATCCGGGTTATCCGATACTGCAGTTGCCTTATCAGTTGCTGAACCAATTGCTGGAGCTGGACGAGCAGTTAAGCACCTGGCGATACCGGCACATGCACATGGTGCAGCGAACGATCGGTACGCGGGTCGGTACGGGAGGAAGCTCGGGCAGGGATTATCTGCAGGGCACACTCGAAAAGCATTTTATTTTTCGGGATATCGCCCGGCTCACCAGCTTTTTGATCGAAAGAAAAAAGCTGCCGAAGCTAAGCCGGGAGATGGAACGGCGTTTGGGTTTCGCTTTAGAATAAAGATTTCTGTTTAGGAAATATCCTTGTGGAATTAACGTTCAGTGCAGGATATTCCCTGCCGGATAAATCAGGGATGTTCACTTTGTTAATTCGGATTATTTCCATCAATTTTGCATCGATCGTAACCGTATTTAAATCTGACCTTTTAAAATGGGATTATTCAATTTCCTAACGCAAGAGATTGCGATGGATCTGGGCACTGCTAACACCCTGATCATACATAATGACGAGATAGTGGTTAATGAGCCGAGTATTGTAGCCCTGGACCGGAATAATCCGAAAACCGTGCTTGCCGTCGGAAAAAGGGCCCTGATGATGCATGAAAAGACCCACGAAAGCATCCGGACCGTACGGCCTCTCAAAGACGGTGTAATTGCCGATTTCAACGCTGCCGAGCTGATGATACGGGAAATGATCAAGATGATCTATCCCAAAAAGCCTTTATTCCCGCCCAGCTGGCGCATGATGATCTGTATCCCTTCCAGCATCACGGAAGTGGAGAAGAGGGCCGTTCGCGACAGCGCCGAACAGGCCGGCGCCAAAGAAGTATATCTTATTCATGAACCGATGGCAGCGGCCCTGGGTATTGGCATCGACGTGGAAGAGCCGGTAGGCAATATGATCATCGATATCGGGGGAGGAACCACGGGCATTACCGTTATAGCACTGGCCGGCATTGTGTGCGACCAGTCCATTCGTATTGCCGGCGACGAATTCACCGCCGACATTATGGAGGCCCTGCGCAGATATCACAGCCTGCTCATTGGTGAAAGGACCGCTGAACAGATCAAGATCCAGATCGGTGCGGCACTTAAGGACCTGGACAACCCGCCTGACGATATCCCGGTGAACGGGCGCGACCTGGTGACCGGTATTCCCAAACAGATCCTGGTGAGCTACCAGGAAATCGCCGAAGCCCTGGACAAAAGCATTTTCAAAATAGAAGAAGCCATTTTAAAGGCGCTCGAAACCACGCCACCCGAACTGGCCGGCGATATTTACCGTCGCGGTCTGTACCTGACCGGGGGAGGCGCTTTGCTGAGAGGCCTGGACAAGCGGCTCAGTCAGAAGATCAAGCTTCCTGTACATATTGCCGACGATCCGTTAAAGAGCGTTGTCCGCGGCACGGGCATCTCTTTAAAAAACTACGACCGGTATCCCTTTGTGATGCGATAGTCCGTAGTTCGCAAATTTTTAAATTATTACTCCTACGTGCGTAATGTTTTTCTCTTCATCAGAAAGTACTCCAATTTCCTTTATTTTTTGGTGTTGCAGATCATCGCGCTTTCTTTTCTCTTCCGGTTCAATCGTTACCACGAGGCCGTTTTCATGAATGCAGCCAGTGGAATTACGGGCCGGATCGACGAGCGGTACAGCAGTATCGAGTATTACTTTAAGCTCAAAAAGATCAACGAACAGCTCGCTGCCGAAAACCTCAGGCTAAATCAGCGCCTCGCGTCGAATATTGAACCGGCAGACAGCAATGCCAGACTGGTGGCCGATACCGTGCAGCTTGATTCAACTCGTGAAATCCGGAAGTTCACCTGGCTTGGCGCCCGCGTTGTGGGAGGTACGGTAAGCACGCAAACCAATTTCATCACGATTCATCGGGGGTCGAACCAGGGCGTTCAACCCAATATGGGCGTTGTCAGCCCGTCGGGCATAGTGGGTACCGTGGTCAATACAGGAGAAAATTTCTCGAGCGTAATGACCCTGCTCCACCGGCAATACCGCGTTGTCGTGAAACTGAAGAACAGCGGTTACCGGGGCACGGTAGAATGGGATGGGATAAGCCCGAATTATGTTACCCTGAAAGATATTCCGAAAAGCGCCAAAGTGCAGGTTGGCGATTCTGTAGTGACCAGTCCGACTTCTTCCCTCTTCCCTCCGGGCATTATGGTGGGGCGTATAGAGGAAATAATCAACGACAAAAGCAGTAATTTTTATACGCTCAAGTTAACGCCGGCAACAAATTTTTACAGTATCGAATATGTTTATGTGATCGCCAATGCGCAGGCCGATGAGCAAAAGCGTATGGAAGATTCCACCCGCAAAAAATTCCAATGAGTGAACTGCTGAAAAATATTATCCGGTTTGCGCTGTTCATCTTCGTGCAGGTGTTCATCCTGTTCAAGATGCCGCCCCTGCACCGGTTCATCACCCCTTATTTATATTACCTCTATATTCTCTGGCTGCCGTTCAGCATGTCTCGCGCCGGCCTGATGACCCTCGCTTTCGTTTTCGGACTGAGCCTGGATTATTTTATGCGTACGCCAGGTCTCCACGCGGCCGCCTGCGTGCTGATCGCCTACCTGCGCCCCTTTATCGTCAACCTGCTCATTTCGCAGGAGGGGGCGGACAAGAACTACCTGTCGCCGTCCATTACCAGCATGGGCTGGGCGCCTTACGGTACCTACGTACTTATTCTCACTCTTTTTCATCACGGATATTTAGTATTCCTCGAATGGCTTAGTTTCGGATCTTTTTTGTATTTTATCGGAAAGGTGATCGCCACCACGGGCATTAGCCTGTTGCTGGTATTGCTGACAGAACTGTTATTCTTCCGGAAAGAGAAATTCAGGACGAATACAGCTTAATTCATAATCCCTATCCGGAAATGCCTGTCTTTAATCAATCCCGCAGTAATATCATCCGCCTCATTTTTGCGGGGATGTTCCTGATCATCTTTGCCCAGCTCTTCAACCTGCAGGTCATTTCGACCAAGTATAAAAAATGGGCCCAGGAAAACGCACTGTTTCCCAAACGGATCTATCCCACCCGAGGCATCATATTCGACCGGCATAACCGGCCGATCCTCAACAATACCATCATGTACGACCTGATGGTCACCCCTTCGCAGGTAAAGAATATCGATACGGCTTATTTCTGCCAGCTCATGGAGATCGATCAGAACGAGTTTCGCGACCGCATCTTGGATGCGCGGATCAAGAACGGACCTTTCCGACCCACGATCTTCGAAGACCTTCTTCCGCCCGACCTCTATGCGAAACTGGAAGAGAACCTCTGGCGCTTTCCCGGGTTCAACCTGCAGGAAAGACCTGTGCGCGTTTATCCCTATAACGCCGGCGCTCACATCATGGGTTATGTCGGGGAAGTGGATTCAAGCATCCTGAAACGTTCAAATTATTATTATCAATTAGGCGACTATGTCGGCCGCAGCGGCCTGGAGCAGTACTATGAAAAGCAGCTCATGGGCCAGCGCGGTATCGAATACTGGATTAAGGATAATAAGAACCGGCTCGTGGGACATTATGCCAATCATGAGCTCGACACGGAAGCCGTGGCGGGGAGGAATCTGCGGACCTATTTAGATATCGAACTGCAGCAGTTAGCGGAAAAACTGCTGGCCAATAAAATGGGCGCCATTGTAGCCCTTGAACCAAAAACAGGAGGCATACTGGCCATGGCGTCCAGCCCCGATTATGATCCCAATTCACTAACGGGGCCGGATAAGCAAAAGAACTACGGCAAGCTGGTGCTCGACGTCTCTGCGCCACTGTTGAACCGGGCTATTAAAGGACAGTACCAACCCGGTTCAACCTACAAACCGCTGGCGGCACTGATCGGGCTGGATGAAGGTGTGATCACCAAACAAAGCGGTATCGCCTGCACAGGATACTATTACGGTTGCAATAAAGTGTACAAATGCACGGAAACTGCGCCGGGTCATGCCGCTAATCTCCGGCTGGCTATTGCCTGGTCCTGCAACTCTTTTTTTTATAACACCTTCAGGCTTACGCTCGACAATCCCCGGCTGGGCGGTCCGCGCGAAGGATTGATGAAGTGGAAAGAATACGTGAATCATTTTGGCCTGGGTGAACGCATTGGGGTAGACCTGCCAAGCGAAGACGGCGGCAATATTCCCGACACTTCGGCTTACGATAAAGACTATCGTCATTCCTGGAATTCCTGTACGATGGTCACGATGGGCATCGGCCAGGATAAGATGCTGGAAACGCCACTGCAGATGGCAAACTCCATGTGTATCGTTGCTAATAAGGGCTCGTTTTATATCCCGCACTTTGTGAAAGATATCGACGGCGATTCGCCAGACGATACCATTCTCGACAAGTATCGGCAGAAGCATGAAGTGCTCACCCATATTTCAGACGATTCCTATGAAACAGTGATTAGCGGCATGCAGGACGTGACGGAGATCGGAACGGCAAGAGCCGCCCGCATTCCGGGAATCAATATGTGCGCCAAGACAGGTACCGCGGAGAACTATCTGATATTAGAAGGCCGGCTGACCAAGCTGAACAATAACTCCATATTCGTTTGCTTTGCGCCGAGAGAAAATCCGCAGATCGCGGTAGCCGTGGTGATCCAGAACGCAGGTTTTGGCGCCCGCTGGGCGGCACCGATCGGAAGCCTGCTGGTCGAGAAATACCTGCGGGATACCCTGAGCGCGGCAAGGGTAGAACAGGCCACGATGATCGCCAATACCAACCTGATGCCGGGTTACCTGATCCGGCTTCAATATCATACGGATTCGCTGCGCGCAGTGGCTTGGGCAAAGCTCACGAATGATAGCACCAGGCTTCGCCATCTGCAGGACCCGGTGGTGCGCAGGCAATTGATGGATACCCTGCATAAGCAGTCGGTTCGTGTTACCATACCTTTCGGCCCCCGGCCCCGTCAGGTACAGCCTGCGGACTCTGCCAGAGGCAAAAGAATCGATTCTGCTGCTCGAAGAAACACCATGATCAGAAAGCCGGATTCTGGGGGCTTGCATAATAAACCGGATACGACGCTGAAAATAAGAAGGCCTGCACCAAAGCCACCGCCGCCGGATTCAACGTCGACCAAGGGAGCAGAAACCATGCGAAGATCTATCGATCATGAAAAAAAGGCCAGTACGACTGCATGGCTGAATAAAAAAATTAATGTTGTTTTTTTAAAGCCGGATGAACCATTTTCGGTTCAACGGTATTACCTGAAAAACCGAAAGTATGAACCAGCGTAACGCGGGCATAGGAAAAGGCGTTGACCGGATCCTGATCCTTCTCTGGCTGGTCTTGTCGGCCATCGGCGTGATCAGCATTTTCGCCGCCACTTACCGGGAGGAGAATATCGTGCAGGGATTTCTTTCATTGAAAACGGACTACAGCCGCCAGGCTCTGTTTTTTGTGTTCAGCGGAATCGCCGCCATTTTTATTTTGCTGACCGACAGCAAATTTTTCACCGCCACGGCAAACCTCTGGTATGCTTTCGGGATCCTGCTCATGCTGCTGGTCTTCCCTTTCCATTCCAATGTCAAAGGGACGGAATCCATTATCAGGCTGGGCAGCGCCGTACAAATTCAACCGGCCGATATCTGCAAAATTTTCGTGAACCTGGCCTTAGCCAAATATTTATCGCGCGTGGAAACCGATTTCGCCAGACCTCGATCGCAGATCATCGCCGTGGTGATCGTGCTCGTTCCTGCCGCGTTGAGCATCATGCAGAAGGAAACCGGTTTGGCGCTCGTTTATTTTTCTTTCTTCCTCGTCATGTTCCGCGAGGGGCTGCCGGCCTATGTACTGGTCATCGGTTTTTCCTTTGCCATTCTCGTAGTAGCTACCCTGCTGTTAGAGCCCAACCTGTTAGCGATGATCCTTACCGGCATCGCCCTGCTGACTATCTATATTCTGCGGAAGCAGATCAAACGGCGGCGAGGCATCCTCTTCGCCATCATCAGCATCTGGTTTGTTTGTGTCGGGGTGCAGCGCTTTGTCGTTCCCTTCGTTTTCGATCATGTATTCCAGCCTTACCAGGTAAAACGCATTTACGACGCTATCGGTAAAGACTATGTTCCCAAGAACGCGGAAGTGGCGATGGAGATCGAACAGAAATCAGCCGGCAGGAAAAAGGACAACGGCAATTACAATGTGAGGCAAAGCAAGATCGCAATCAGCAACGGAGGCTGGTTGGGCAAGGGCTTGCTCAGTGGTACGCAAACCCGCTATGATTTTGTTCCGGAGCAGCGGACCGATTTTATTTTCTGCACCATTGGCGAGGGCTTTGGGTTCACCGGGAGTGTGATCTTCCTCTGCATCTATGGCGTGCTCCTGATGCGGATCGTGACGATCGCCGAACGACAGCGAAGCGTATTCAGCCGCGCCTATGCTTACGGCGTGGCCTCCGTATTTTTCTTTCATATAGCCATTAATATCTGCATGACCATCGGGCTTGCGCCCGTGATCGGCATCCCGCTTCCTTTTGTCAGCTACGGAGGCACTTCCCTGCTTACGTTCAGTGTCATGCTGTTTATCCTCATCAGGCTGGATTCGGACAGGCAGATGGTGCTGAGGTAATTTGAAAATTTGATAATTTGGGAATTTGAAAATGTGGGGAAGCAATGTGATAATTTGAAAATTCAGAAATTTGATAGTTTGAAAATGTTGGATGTGAAATGAGATGCGGTATTACGCGATACAAGACTTATTTTCAAATTTCCAAATTATCAAATTATCAAATTTGTCCATGACCATCATCCCCCTATCAGAAGGCGCTTTCACGGTTGATAAAACAAAAGCATTTATCCCCTTTGAACCGGGAAAGGACGAGCTCCAGGAAAGGGCTACGGGAAGCCTGCTGGTTGAGATACAGCCATTCGTGGTCATTACGAAGCAGGACATTCTGCTGCTCGATACCGGCCTGGGTTTTGAAATAAACGGCGAGCTGCAAATTCATCGTTTAATGAAAAAGGCGGGGGTTGATCCGAAGGCCGTGACCAAAGTACTGATGAGCCATCTTCACAAAGATCATGTTGGCGGCATGGGCAGGAATATGCCCGACGGCAGTCGTACGGCTGCGTTTCCTGATGCGAAGTATTATGTTCAGCAGCGTGAGCTGGAATACGCTTTCGAAAAAGGAATGCCCAGCTATGAACCGGAGTCGTTCGCCTTCCTGAATTCATTTCCCAACCTGGTGAAGCTGGAAGGCAACGGAAGGATCGACGATTATATTCGCTTCGAGCTGACCGGCGGGCACTGTCCCTTTCATCAGGTATTTCATATTGAAGAGGAAGGTCAGCATGCTTTTTTTGGCGGAGACGTTGCACCACAGTTAGGCCAGATGAAGCACCGGTTCGTGGCAAAATATGATTATGACGGAAAGAAATGCGCCGCCCTGCGCCAGCAATGGTGGGAGCAGGGGCAAAGGGAACACTGGACCTTTCTTTTTTATCATGATATTAAAACACCAATGTGGAAATATGAAAATGTGTAAATGTGAAGATGTGTAGATGAGAAAAGACAGATGTGATAATGTGCAGATGTGATTTAGTTTAGTCTGTCCTCTCATTTCCACATTTTCATATTTCCACATCTCCACATTTGTCTTCCCTCATCTACACATCTACACATATTCACATTTCCACATTATTTCAGCGTTCTCTTCAGCACCCTCAGTCTCCCATCAATAATATCCGAGTAGGGGAGCTCCAGCATTTTTGCAATAAGCGGGAACACATGAATATTCTCGAAGCCGGGGATGTTGTAGTGTTTTTTGAATGCAGGCCCCCAGGCATAGAATGTCGCGTGCATTTCAGTTAGCGTTGGATCAAAGCCATGATTGCCCGGGTTCACCCGGTATTTTCGCCTGAAATCAAATACCTGGGGAGGATTGCTGACCAGGATAATATCGCCAATGCGATTGTAGCGGTCATCTGCCTTGCTGTAATGCCATTCCGCCGGCAATTCATCCGGCAGGTAAACCTTATAATCTTTGGCCTCAGCTTTTAACGCAGAATCCGCCGGCATCACGTATTTCTTGTCGTAAGCATAAAGATGGACCAGCGTCATGGAATTCACTACGCGGAACTGCGTAGTGTCTAAGGCGGCTGGCATGGGTATGGTCTTCGCCGTATCTACAGCAAGCATACCATGATCGGAGAGAAAGATATAATTGACCGGCAGGTGGAGCGAATCGATCGACCTGACCATTTTGCCAATGCTTTCATCCACGAAGTGGACTGCGTCCTCTGTTTCTTTTGATTCGATCCCATGCGCGTGCTCCTCATGATCTACCTCAGGCATGTAAAAGAAGATCAGATGCGGCCTTTTCTCCTCAGGAAGCGACAGCCAGTCATGCACGGCCTGTATTCTCGTATCCATCGGGATCTTCGTGTTGAAATTGTAATAGTAGGTAGGCCTTACCCCCTGTATTGCCGCTTCGGATCCCACCCAGTAAAAGCTGGCCGTCAGCATGCCTGATTTTTCGGCAAGCACCCATAAGGGCGTTCCGCCATACCAGGAACTGTCGGTGACGGCTGACCGTTTGCTGATGCCATAGAATTTATTCATCGCGGCATCGTACATGCTGTTGTCGACAAGACCATGATGAGCGGGATAAAGCCCGGTAACGATCGTATAATGATTGGGAAACGTAAGCGAGGGAAAAGAGGGCTGCATATAATCGGCCTTCACGCCTTCTTCCCTTAGCTTCAGCAGATTTTTTGCCTGGTACTTGTCGGCCAGGTCGTACCTGAAGCCATCGGCTGAAATCAAAATAACATAAGGCTTTTTGAGCTGTTCAGGACGATTGACCCTGCCCGGTACGATCTGCTGCGTCGTATCCTGCGCCAGCGCTCCTAAGAACAAGAGCGTGGCTAAGAGGGAAAGCAAATAATTTTTCATCTGTTACAAATTAAGGCCTGCATGAAAACCGGATGGAAAAATCGCAAATTAATTTCATGCCTGTTGTTTGTCGTATGTTAAGAAAATATGGTCAATGCGCGGGTCAGGCTATGCGAAGTTGCATAAAAACGACAATAAAAAAGGCCTGCTCTTGAAAGAGCCGGCCGTTGCTAACCTATGAAAAACACCAGTTCCAAATATCGGCATTGCCGTTTTTTTGAATAAAATAAATCGGTAAACAGGCTAAATCTCAGGGTCTATTCTTTGTTGGGATTTCTTTTTCCATTCCCGTTCCGCAGTGCGCGGCGTTCCATCTCCTTCTGTACGAACACGCCAAATTCTTTTTCCGATTTGAAGAAAGTGTCTACTTTTTCCGGCGATAATACCTGAAGGAACTGCGTATTATATTTCTTTCTGATTTTCAGGGTTGCGTCGTCCAGCTCAATTTCGGTTTCATTATTTTTCAGTGCATCCTGCCGGACTTGTTTGAGCTCGGCCGCATATTGATTGTAGATCGGCCAGAAGCGTTGCGCTTCTTCGGGTGTCAGATCCATTTTCTTGGTAACGTAAGCTATTTTAAGCGCTTCCAGCCGGCTGCCATTCTGCGCCTTCAGGCCGCCAGCGAGGAACAAAACAAAAAGAATATAAAGTAAAATTTTTTTCATTCGGATTAATTTACGGTTCGTTGGTTCTGCGCCAGCATAGGTTGGTAAGCTTCGAGTTCATCATCCGATACATTGCTGAGCAAGTCGCTGATGTCGTTGTCATCATAGCTCGCGGAAGCTGTCGGGGAAGAAGATGTTCCCGGCACCCAGTGCACGTCGTGGTTCTCTAAATAGTTCGCCATTTCCTGATCGCTGATGGCATTAAGTGCGCTGAGCGGATCGCTGCTGCTTTTGTGAAAGGCAAAGAAAGCAGCGGTAGCGATGATGCCGGTAAGCATGGCAGCGACGGCATAACGCAGCACGGGGCGAACCCGGTGTAAAGAGAATACAGGGGCTTTTTGCCTGACCGGAACCGGCGTTGGAATACTTAATTCATCGAAATAGCCTGCCGGCACATTATAAGGGTTTTTGCGCTCCAGGCCGGCCAATAGCGGAGAAAGGGCCCTGATCTCGTTATCAGGCTCTTCCGCACCCAATTGAATCTTCTCAATCAGGCTGTTATAAAACTGTTCAAAATAGCCGGCGGGGACCCTATAAGGCTGTCCCGGGACTCCCAGCTCAGCCAGGGCCGGTGCGATCCCGGATAATTCTGCCGCTATTTCTGTTGACCTTTCCATGAGTTTCAATAAGACTCGTTCCTGACGCCCTGGTTTAACGATTAAGCATAAAATCCTCGATTTTTTTCACGGCATGGTGATAGGAGGCCTTCAATGCTCCGGCAGAGGTCTCCAGCACCTGGCTCATCTCTTCATAAGGCATCTCATCATAATATCGAAGTGTGAACACAAGTCGCTGTTTTTCAGGTAGTTGCTGTATAGCTAATTGCAGCTTCCATTCTAATTTGGAGGCGTCGAAGTCCTTGTCGGCCCGGATCTTATTACTGAGGCTGCTTTCTACATCGCTCAGGGGGACCGTAGCCTTTCTCTTCTGCTGTTCCAGGAAACTGAGGCTTTCATTGGTGGCTATCCGGTAAAGCCAGGTATAGAGCTGGGCGTCTTCCCGGAAATTCGCCAGCGCATTCCATACCCGGATGAACACGTTCTGAAGCACATCGTTCGAATCCTCATGGTCTACCAGCATCCGGCGGATATGCCAGTAAAGCCTTTCCTGGTATCTTTTCACCAGGATACTGAACGCTTTTTCCT
Source organism: Puia sp. (assembly GCA_035548895.1). Lineage (GTDB taxonomy): Bacteria > Bacteroidota > Bacteroidia > Chitinophagales > Chitinophagaceae > Puia. Next base: position 16,023 of record DASZRP010000252.1, read on the forward strand.
TTGTTGCCGGTTCGCGGAACAAGGCCAGTAATTCAGTATCCGTCATCTGTTCCTGCATCAGCTTAGGCCGGGTTGGTTTTAACAGGTACGAAAAATCTTGCTATTTATTTTTTCGCGCAATGGCTTTTTCGGCGGCAGCCACGATATGGGCAGCATCCAGTCCGTATTTCGCCAGCAATTGGGTAGGCGTTCCACTCTCGCCAAAAGTGTCGTTCGTGCCTACGTATTCCTGTGGGACAGGAAAATGGCGGACAGCGGTCTGCGCGATGCTGTCGCCCAATCCACCGAGCACATTGTGCTCTTCCGCAGAAACTGCGCATCCGGTTTTACGGATCGACTTCAATATCGCTTCGGTATCCAGCGGCTTTATAGTGTGGATATTGATCACTTCGGCGGAAATGCCTTTTTCTTTTAGGATCTTTTCAGCTTCCAGGGCAATCCAGACCAGGTGTCCGCAGGCAAAAATGGAAACATCCTTTCCTTCTGTGAATACCTGGGCCTTCCCTATTTTGAATTCCATATCGGCGGTAAAGATTGGCCATACCGGTCTTCCGAAACGGAGATAAACCGGTCCGCCAAGATCGGCGATTGCCAGGGTAGCAGCCTTGGTTTGCGCATAGTCACAGGGCACAATAACGGTCATTCCCGGCACCATCTTCATCATGCCGATATCTTCCAGGATCTGATGGGTGGCTCCGTCTTCTCCAAGGGTAAGCCCGGCGTGGGAGGCGCATATTTTTACATTTTTTCCGGAATAGGCGACGGACTGGCGGATCTGATCGTACACGCGGCCCGTGGAGAAGTTGGCAAAAGTGGTGGTATAAGGGATCTTTCCGCCAATGGTCATGCCGGCGGCTATGCTGATCATATTGGCTTCAGCAATACCGCATTGGATAAAGCGTTCCGGAAATTCCTTGATGAACTGGTTGAGTTTGAGTGAACCGGCGAGGTCTGCCGTCAAGGCTACGATATCCGGATTTTTTCTTGCTGCTTCAACAATGCCATCTCCAAATCCACTGCGCGTGTCTTTCTGTCCTGTTACTGTGATCATCTTTTGCTGATTGTAAAAATTAAAGGTTATCAATTGAATTCAGAGAACTTGCTGTTGTAGAAGACCTCGTCCATTTTGATCTTCTGTTCCCAGCGCCAGGCGGTGGACAGCATATCGTCCAGGCTGTAGCGGGGATCCCAGCCCAGTTCCTTTTTTGCGAGGTCGTTGTTGGCATAAATGGCGATCACATCGCCGGGCCGGCGGGGGCCGATCACATAGTTCAGTTTCATACCGGATACCCGCTCAAAGGCGTGAATGGCCTCCAGCACGGTTACTCCATTTCCCGTACCCAGATTGAATACCTCGCATTTTTTGGTCGCCTTGCCCTTGATCAGGTATTCAATCGCAAGCGTATGCGCATGGGCGATATCGCAAACATGAACGAAATCGCGGATGCAGGAACCGTCGCGGGTGGGATAGTCGTCGCCATATACCTCCATCTGCGGCAATTTGCCGGCTGCGGTTTGGGTGATAGCCGGAACAAGATTTGCCGGCCGGCCGATGGGCAGCTCTCCGATAATGGCAGAAGGATGGGCGCCGACAGGATTGAAATACCTCAGCAGAATGGCATTCAGGCTGGTGGATTTATAAAATTCATTGATGATCTGCTCTCCCATCTGCTTGGTATAGCCGTAAGGAGACTCCGCAGGCTTGGGCGGCGTGGTTTCCGATACGGGAATTTCATCCGGATTGCCGTATACCGTGCAGGAAGAAGAGAAAACAAAATAGGGGATGCTGAACTCCTGAACGCATTTCAGCAGATTGATCAGGGAAAGCAGGTTATTTTCAAAATACATCAGGGGTGAGCTGACCGATTCACTGACCGATTTGAAGGCCGCGAAATGGATGATCCCATTGATATCCGGGTTCTCATGGAAAATGGCGAACGTGTCGTCAAAATTGCAGAGATCTACTTTGTAGTTCTTGATCTTCTTGCCGGTGATCTTTTCAACGCCTTCGAGTATGCGCGGATTGGATCTTGAATTGTTGTCAACCGAAATCACGTCGTAGCCGTTTTCTACCAGGTCGACGATGGTGTGCGATCCGATATATCCACAGCCGCCCGTTACCAGAATTTTTTTCATCCCTGTGTTTTTCATCTTTGTTCTTCAAATTTACTATTTGACCAGATCCAGCAAATACTGTCCGTAGCCGCTTTTAAGCAGGGTGCCGGCAATGGTCTTTACCTGTTCTTTCGTGATAAATCTTTTCCGGTAAGCAATTTCTTCAATGCAGGCGATCTTAATACCCTGCCGTTGTTCAATCACCTGGACGAACAGGCTTGCCTGCATCAGTGAATCGAAGGTCCCCGTATCGAGCCAGGCCGTGCCGCGCGGCATGATGGATACCCGCAGCTTTCCCCGGTTCAGGTATTCTCTGTTGATATCCGTAATCTCGTATTCTC
>DASZRP010000253.1:0-4213 GCA_035548895.1 Puia sp.
GGGCTGGTTGTATAGAAATCGAGCGAGGGCGGATCCCTTGATTCAGGATGACAACTGAAGGTTCCTTATATTCGAGGCCCCTTCAGAAGAAGCCAAACGTTTTTATGGTGCCTTTGAGCCCTTACAGAAATCCGGCTGGAAAGTATAATGCCCTGAATGCACTCAGGGCATTTGTTGATTTTAGTGGCGATACTGTTAGAAGCAGCAATCCCGTATAGAAAAATCTTACTTGTAAATATACGATCCCTGAAGGTTTTATTTCACTTAAAACCCGAAAAATGAAAAAGGAATTAGAAATTTCCATGGAAGTCATTCATGCTCACGCCGCTGGTATTGATGTCGGCTCCCAAAGCCATTGGGTGGCTGTGGATCAGGACCCCCGGCATGCCCGGGAGTTTGGCGTGTATACCAGGGACCATATAATGCTAATAGAATACCTTCATGCTCATCAGATTAATACCGTGGCGATGGAAAGTACGGGTAGTTACTGGCAAACCTTATTCAACGCTTTACAAGCAGCCGGGTTCCAGGTCATACTGGCCAATGGAAGCCACACCAAAAATGTCAGTGGCAGAAAAACTGATTTGCTGGATTGTATGTGGATTCAGAAATTACATGCTCTTGGACTACTGAGTGCAAGCTTTATTTTAAGTGATTACCTCCAAACATTACGGATATATTTTAACCATCGGGAATATTTAGTCGATCAGACTACCAGGTATATCAATAAAATGGAAAAAGCACTGCGCCTAATGAATATCCGTCTGGACATAGCCTTTCGCGATACAATGGGTAAGAGCGGTAGGGCAATCATAGATGCCATTCTTACGGGTGAAAGAGATCCCCAATATTTAGCCTCCCTGGCTCACAGTCGGGTTAAAAAAAGCAGGATAGAAATAGCCGATTCCCTCCAAGGGGAATGGCGCGATGAACTGCTGTTTGAATTGCAATCCTGCCTGCGATTTTATGACGCCTATGTTGCGGCCATTAAAGAGTGCGACCAGCAAATAGAAGCTCTACTGACAAAGTATATCCCCAAAAACGATCCGTCCTTACAAATAAGTAATCAACCGGAGGACAGGATTGACAGAAAGAAGAAAAATAAACTTTCTCCGGGTTTCAACGTCCGGCAATTGGCTTTTGCCCACCTCAAAACCGATCTGTTCCAAATTCCCGGCGTTAGCCATAATACCGTCTTATCCATTTTATGTACGCTGGGAAATGACATCTGCCGGTTTAAAACGGCAAAACAGTTTGCCAGCTGGCTACGCCTGGTTCCCAATAACAAGATCAGGGGGGGTAAAATCATTAGTAGCAGAACTCCCAAATCGAAAAACACATTCGCCACCTGTCTGCGTCAGGCTGCCAATAGTATTGGTAACCAGCAGAATCATCCCTTAACTCCTTTCTTTAAACGTATAGCCTATCGCAAAGGCAGAGGCGCTGCTATTACAGCTACTGCCAGGAAGCTTGCCATAATTATATGGAACATGATTACAAAATCCCAATCGTATAAAGGCTATGACTATGATCGAAGCTGCCAAAAACGCAAAAACACCCAGATAAAAAATATCCGAAGCCGCCTGGCTAAACTAAAATTATCAGATGATGAGTTGAGGAACCTGTTTCAAATAACATGATGATTATGTGTTTCTTAGATCGCAGTTGTATAGAAAGCATCTCTGACAAAGACCTCCTCGCAAGATTAAAAAATCTATAAACCATAAGACACTTCCTTGCTGTTCAACCCATGACCAAATTATATTTAACTCCCATTCTTTTGACTCCTATACTTGGGGTGATTACTAAGCAAGAGGCCTTCAAAATATTTTCTAGCAGATATCTCTTCTCCAGAAGAAACTGAAGGCATCAAAAAATTAAAGCCTTTCATTCTTCGATAAAATTCAGCCGTAATAACCTTTATATGCCCCACTTTAATGCCGTATACAAAATACCGCGGCCATAACCATTCTCCATCTGTAAGAACTTCGTATGGAGCAATAACATTCCCCTCATTGTCCTGAAGGGACAATGTCATGGAAAAAATAACTTTTCCCGATCCAAGATATTCAATGACTTTATCCAACTCCGCAACTAAAATAGAAATAGCTTCGCCAGGATATTCATATCGAATACTATCTCCTAATTTATCCTTCTCTCGATCTTTCAAAAATCCTATTGTCTTCATTTAATACTATTTAGGGTTTGCTGAATTAGTCGTTTTTACCGGATAAATTGCCCAAAGTTTTGGCATGGCAGACACCACAGCTGCGTAGTTGACTCGCATCGTTTCCATGGAAAGAGCGCCTTGCGTTGGAGGTTCTGCTCAGTAATACGCAAAAAGTAGCCAAAAGAGAGGAGCCCTGGGTTTGCACCAGCTTTATCAAGTTCATCACCGGGTAGATGGTCATGACCCAGCTTTCCGATGTTTCCTGCAATCTTGCTCTGATCTTAGCCAGTCCATAGGCATTCTTACCCTGACCGAACTTACCTTCAATCGGATTTCTTTCCGCCATCTCTTTGTGTAGTGATCTTTCCCTTTCTTTCTGTCCGACAGAGGGTCTGCCCAATGACTTGCCTACAAAGCGGATACCTTTTTCTTTCATCAGCCGTCGATTTTCTCTATTGCCATACAAGCGATCGCCTAACACTCTTTCAGGATAGCAGCCATAAAGGTCCCGGTATTTTTCCAGGGCTTGCCCCAGGAAAATGCCGTCATTGAAATTATCCCAGTCCAACTTGCCTACATGCGCATAGCCGTCTTTCAGCATGACCACCTGCTTGCTGCCAAACTCGGTCGACACCCGGTCCTTGCCCCTCGGCATCGGTCGCACGTGCGGCTGGTACAGGCTCACGATTCTCTCTGCGATGGAATGCTCTTCATGCCTGTACATCCAGCGTTGCTGCCGGTAAAGCTCATGGATCACCATCAGCCGCTTCCAGTCCCGTTTGCCCAGCGACAGCCGGAACCATTCACTTTCTTCCACCAGCCCGTCGATATAACCCAGATCCCGCCTGAGATATTGCAACTGCTGACGGATGCCTCTGCGAAGAGCGGTACGGCTCTTGCGCTTACTTTTGGCTACCAGCAGGTAACGCTTGCGGGCAATCTCACTATACATCCGGGGAGCAGCCATGCCCATCACTGCGCATCCTTTCAGGATCATCCGCTCCAACTGTTCCCGGCTTTCGTTCAGCAGGTTCAGGTCCGTCGGGTAGGCGATCTGCTGTTCAGCTACCGTCGCATCGATCAGCAAGGTCCCCGAAGGCTTTTGCTGTGAGGTGCTTGTCTTGCCGCCACTGGTATCCCCAACATCATCGCCACTGGCAGCCTGTTCTGTTCCCTCCTCATCTTTCTTATTGCTTTTCTCCGCCGCTTTGGTCGCCGGTTTATTCAGCACTCCGGCTTCCCGAAGAATGATCTCATTAAGCTCCTCCACCGCTTCTTTACCCAGCCGCTTGCGGATCGTTACCAACAAAGAAGCATCGAAAGGTGGTTCTTTCTGAAAGCCGCTCAGCCCCACAAAATATTGCAGGTACATGTTCTCGCTGATCTGCTGCACTACCTCACGGTCATCGATGTTCAGCAGATGTTTAATGACTACCGCCCCGATCATCATCCGCGCATCCAGCATCGGCGGACCAAAATCCGCCCGCATCTTCCGGGTAATACACCGCCGCTAACTTGTCCCAGGGTATTTTCTGTGCCAGCACAACCCAACGGTTCGAGGCCGACAATTGCTGTGCAAAAGGGGTCGTGAACCCTTCCAGGCTCAACTGTGAAGACGGGTTATAGCGAATCATGACTGCATAGAATTTTGAGGAAAAAGGAAGAAATCCATGCAGAGAATACCACAAAAACCATGCCCAATAATTTGAAAATGAGCCGATTAGATGCTACTCAGCAAACCCTAATTTGACCCACGACCCGTTTCCCCATATATCGGAGGCCATGCATTTTAATTACAATCCTGACAGGAATGAGATTCGTTTTTCAAAATTAGATGCCCACCTGATTTTTGTCAATGACGCGGTATCAAAGACGGATATACCGTCGCCCCTGCCATCGAATGCAATATTCAAAATTGAAAATTCCTCCTGGGTTACCTGTCTTACTTTGCCGACTGAAAATTCCGTACCAAAGAAAAAAGTGCAGACCGTCCCTCCTTCCACTAATTCATTTAATTTTTTGTATATATCATTTTTGCCTGCA
>DASZRP010000254.1:0-65815 GCA_035548895.1 Puia sp.
AGCGCAGACGGCGAGCCCTGGACGGCGACCACGCACGATATGGCCAGGAGCAAGACCTGGCGCTGGGGAGAAGAAGGCCTGGGTGGTATCAGCGACGCCCATCTACAGTTATGCCTTGCCGTTAGTCTATGGAATACCAAAGACCCCATTTTGAAAGAACGGCTTTTTGGCCTGGGCAATCCCGACGGCAATCACGGCGAAGATGTCAAAGAGCTCTATTACTACCTTGATGCACTTCCCTCCCATGCCTACCTGAAAATGCTGTATAAGTATCCGCAGGAAGCCTTTCCCTACGATCAGCTGGTGAGGGAAAATCAGCGTCGCAGCCGCAATGAACCGGAATATGAAATGCTGGATACCGGCGTTTTCGATGAAAAGAAATACTTCGATGTTTTTATCGAATATGCGAAGGCTTCGGCCGACGATATCCTGATGAAGATCACAGTCTTTAACAGGGGCGGTTCACCCGCGCCCCTGCATGTGCTGCCCACCCTCTGGTTCCGCAATACCTGGGCCTGGGGTTATGACAACGGATCTGAAAGACCGGTGATGGATATCCACCAGGGGCATGCTATTTCCATTCATCATCCGGCGCTGGGAAACATGACGCTCTACGCCGAATCGCCCGACAACCTGCTGTTTTGTGAGAATGAGACCAATACAGAAAAACTCTACGACGCGTCTTCTCCGCATCGCTTCTATAAAGACGGCATCAACGATTTTATTACGCAACGCAGCGCCACGATAAACCCCGCCAATACCGGTACAAAAAGCGCGGTGCACTATCAGCGAACGATTTTGCCGGGAAGGCCGGAAGTATTTCGTCTCCGCCTGAGCAATACAAGACACCATCGCCCCTTTGATGATTTTGAAAAGATCTTCAACCAGCGAATAACGGAAGCCAATCAGTTCTACCAGGAATTGCAGCAGTCGATCCCCGATGAAGAAAGAAAGATGATCCACCGCCAGGCGATGGCGGGCATGATCTGGAGCAAGCAATACTATTATTTCAATGTGCGCAAATGGCTGTCCGGCGATCCCGCCGGACCGGTTCCTGCACCGGAACGGTTAAAGGGCCGGGACCATCAATGGGTTCATTTAAACGCTTCGGATGTGATCCTGATGCCCGACACCTGGGAGTATCCCTGGTTTGCCGCCTGGGATCTGGCCTTTCATTGTATCAGCTTTGCCGAGCTGGACTGCGGCTTCGCCAAACAGCAGCTCACCCTGCTCACGCATGAATGGTATCAGCATCCGAGCGGGCAGATCCCGGCTTACGAATGGTCTTTTTCCGATGTAAACCCGCCGGTTCATGCCTGGGCAACCTGGAAAGTATATGAGCTGGACAAAGAAAAAAACGGAAAGGGCGATTATCAATTCCTGGAAACGATCTTTCTAAAGCTGCTGCTGAATTTCACCTGGTGGGTGAACCGGAAAGACGCGGAGGGGAACAATATTTTTGAAGGAGGCTTTCTGGGCATGGACAATATTGGTCTCTTCGATCGCAACGCGGTATTGCCCGACGGTTCTCTGCTCGAACAGTCGGATTCCACCAGCTGGATGAGCATGTATTCGCTCAATATGATGCGCATCGCCCTGGAGCTTGCGAGAACCAATCCGGTGTATCAGGATATGGCCACTAAATTCTTCGAGCATTTTCTCTATATCGCTTATGCGATGGCGGGATTAGGCGAAAACAATAACGACCTCTGGGATGAAGAAGATGAATTCTTCTACGACGTGCTGAAGCGGCCGGGCTGTGCACCGCAAAAGCTAAAGCTCCGTTCCATGGTAGGACTGATCCCGTTGCTTGCCGTGGAGGTGATCGAAGACCAACTACTCAACGAGCAAACGGTTTTTGCGGAAAGGCTGCGCTGGTTCCTGACCAATCAACCTAAAATGGCCAGCCTGGTTTCCCGCTGGGGCGAAAAGGGCCGGGATGAAAAACATTTGCTGTCTCTGCTGCGCGGCCATCGGATGAAGCGATTGCTGTACCGGATGCTGGATGAAACTGAATTCCTTAGCGACCACGGCATCCGCACCCTGTCTAAATACCACGAGGCGCATCCCTATACCCTTCAAATAGACGGAGTGCATTTTTCGGTTCAATATACACCGGCCGAATCGGATGCACCGATATTCGGCGGCAATTCCAATTGGAGGGGACCCGTCTGGGTGCAGACAAACTATATGATCATCGAATCGCTGAACCGTTTTCATGATTACTATGGCGACGATTTCAAAGTGGAATATCCGACGCATTCCGGCAATTATTTTTCGCTGAAGGAAATCGCCGGCAAGCTGAGTGAACGCCTCGTCTCCCTCTTTACCCGCGACGGACGGGGCAATCGCCCCATTTACGGTAATAATCCGGTTTTGCAAACCGACCCTTATTTCAGGGACTATATTCTTTTCTTCGAATATTTCCATGGTGACAATGGCCTCGGTTTAGGCGCTTCGCACCAAACCGGGTGGACGGCCCTTGTCGCCCGTTTACTGCATCGCGGGTAGCCGCAGATTCTGTTATCTTTGATGCCCGAATTCAGCAAGTGGAAAAAAGCAATTTTGTAGATCAGATCCGGATTTTCTGTCGCAGCGGCCATGGTGGCGCCGGTATCAAACATTTCCTGCGTACCAAATACAATGCGCTGGCCGGTCCCGATGGGGGCGACGGCGGCCGGGGCGGCCATATCATTCTCCGGGGAAACAAGAACCTTTGGACCCTGCTGCATCTCCGCTACTATAAAAATGTACTGGCCGAGAATGGCGAAGCGGGCAGCGGCAATAAATGCACCGGCCGCTTTGGAAAGGATATTTATATCGACGTGCCGCTGGGCACTATTGCACGTGACGAGGAGACGGGATTGAAAGAAGCCGAAGTGCTGGAAGATGGCCAGGAAATCATCTGGATGAAGGGAGGCCGCGGCGGGCTCGGCAATGCCCAATTTGCCACGGCAACCAACCAGGCGCCTGAACATGCGCAGCCGGGTGAACCGGGCGTGGAAGGATGGAAAGTGCTTGAGCTGAAAGTACTGGCCGACGTAGGCCTTGTAGGCTTCCCCAATGCCGGAAAATCGACACTCCTGTCGGTGATGACGGCCGCCAAACCTAAAATCGCCGACTACGCATTTACGACACTCACGCCGCAGCTCGGCATGGTGGAATACCGGGATGGCAGAAGTTTTTGCATTGCCGACCTGCCGGGTATTATCGAGGGTGCGGCAGAGGGCAAGGGACTGGGGCATCGCTTTCTGCGTCATATCGAGCGCAATGCCATCCTGCTCTTCCTGATACCGGCCGACAGCACAGACCACCGTAAAGAATTCGATATCCTGGTGAACGAGCTTCGCCAGTTCAATCCCGAGCTGATGCACAAACGCTTCGTGATCGCCATCAGCAAGAGCGATCTGCTCGACGATGAGCTGACCGCCGCCATTGAAAAGGAACTGCCGGAAAACATTCCGCATATCTTTATATCGTCCGTTACGCAGAAAGGCATCCAGGCGCTGAAAGATCTGCTCTGGAATTTGATGAATGACAGTGACAGCCATTTACATTTGAAAAAAAATTCATGAAGAGCATTGCGATGATTCCCGCCCGTTATGCTTCAACCCGCTTTCACGCCAAGCTGATGCAGGTATTGGGCGATAAAACGGTGATACGGCATACTTACGATAATACCGTGGCGACCGGGCTTTTCGACCAGGTGCTGGTGGTGACCGACAGCGAGATCATTTTCGAAGAGATCACCAAACATGGTGGCAGGGCGAAAATGAGTCGCCGTAAGCACGAAAGCGGAAGCGATCGCATAGCCGAGGCCGTGGAAGATATCGAAATAGATCTCGTGGTGAATGTGCAGGGGGATGAACCCTTCGTGCAGAAAGAACCGCTGGAAAGCCTGCTCGCTATTTTCAAGGCAGACCATGAAAAGAAAATACAGGTCGGCTCCCTGATGCAGGTGATCCGGGATAAAAAAAATATCGCCGATCCGAATTATGTAAAAGTGGCGGTGGACCTCAACATGAACTCCCTTTTCTTCAGCAGGAGCATCATTCCCTATCCACGGGACCCAAGCACCGGAATTGCTTACTATGAACACATCGGTGTTTATGCTTTTCGCAAACCGGCGTTGATGCAGTTTACCCGATGGCCGGTTTCCCCGCTGGAAGCAGCGGAGAAGATCGAATGCCTGCGCTATTTAGAGCACGGTATTCCGCTCCGGATGGTGCTTACGGAATATATGGGCGTTGAGATCGATACCGCGGAAGACCTGGAAAAAGCCAACCGCCTGCTGCAACAAAATAAATAGCCATATATGAATCAGCCATTATGGGGAATCGACTTAGGCGGAACAAAAATAGAAGGAGTCATCCTGAAAAGCGATAAAGACCCTATGCCCATTCTCAGGACTCGGGTTGACACCGAATCGGCTAAGGGTTATGAGCACGTGATCGGGCAGATCGAAAAGCTCGTCACGAAAATGAAGGCCGAGTCAGGGCTCAAACCTTCTTCCATTGGCTTTGGCACACCGGGCATTCTCGACCCGCTCAATCAGACACTCAAGAATTCCAATACCGTCGTGCTGAACGGCAAGCCGGTAAAAAAAGATATTGAAGACCGGCTGCAACTGCCTGTTTTGCTGGCCAATGATGCCAACTGCTTCGCGTTAGCGGAAACGGTTTGGGGAGCTGTGAAAAAGAAAGCGCCTTTTGCGCGCATGGTGTTCGGTATCATTCTCGGCACGGGCGTGGGCGGCGGCATCGTAATGCATGGCGAAGTATGGAACGGCCATCATGGTATCGCGGGAGAATGGGGACATAATTTTCTTGACGAATCGGGCGGTCCCTGCTATTGCGGAAAATCGGGCTGCGTTGAGAAAGTATTAGCAGGCCCTTCCCTGCAGAAATATTATGAAAGTCTCACGGGCCGGCAAAAAACGCTGAAAGAAATCGTTGCCTCCCGGCATACGGATGAGGCGGCAGATAAAACGATCAGGCGGCTGACCCATTTCTTCGGGAAGGCGGTTTCTGTGATCACCAACTGCCTGGACCCCGATATTATCGTGGTAGGCGGGGGTGTCGGAAATATTCCCGATATCTACACCGAAGGTGTTGCCTCCCTGAATAAATTCATCTTTAACAACTATTGCGATGTGCCGATCATCAAGCCCGAGTTGGGCGACAGCGCCGGTGTATTCGGGGCTGCAGCACTTACGCATCCGGCGGAACGCGAAAGCCGGTAATTTTGCAATCCTAAACAGGAATCCATGAAGTTCAGAAATTTTAAAATGGTCAGCTACGTCGTGTATGGGCGTGGCAGTTTCAATCAGTTAGACGAAATTCTTGCACCGCAACGCAAGAGCAGTCATCCGATGGTCTTTCTGGTGGATCATTTCTTTGAGCATAAACCACTCGTGTCCCGCATTCCCCTGCGCGGTAAGGATAAACTGGTGTTCGTCGACGTGACTCAGGAGCCGAAGACCAAACAGGTGGATGCCATTGCGACCCAACTGAAGCAGGAATTCGGATCTGTAAGCGGCATCATCGGCATCGGTGGCGGTTCCGCAATGGATCTGGCCAAGGCCGTTTCCCTGATGATGACCAACCCCGGTTCATCCGCCGACTACCAGGGATGGGACCTCGTAAAGCATCCAGGCGTATATAAAGCCGGTATTCCTACCCTGAGCGGAACGGGCGCCGAGGTGTCGAGAACGACCGTGTTGACCGGCCCGACCCGCAAGCTGGGCATGAATTCCGACTTCACGCCGTTCGACCAGATCGTGCTCGATCCCGAGCTCACGGCCAACGCACCGGTGAATCAACGTTTCTACACCGGGATGGACTGCTATATCCATTGCATTGAAAGTCTTACGGGCACCTATCTCAACGAATTCAGCAAATCGTATGGAGAAAAAGCGCTCAGCCTCTGCCAGCAGGTCTTCCTTAGTAATGAAGAATGGACTGATGCACAGGATGATCAGCTTATGATGGCCTCCTATGCCGGCGGTATGAGCATCGCTTACTCACAGGTAGGTGTAGCTCATGCGGTGAGCTATGGCTTGAGCTATCTGCTGGGCACCAAGCATGGTATTGGCAACTGCATCGTGTTCGACAAGCTGGAAGATTACTATCCCGAAGGCGTAAAGGAATTCAAAACGATGGTTGAGAAGAACCGCATCGATATTCCGCAGCATATTACACGGGGATTAACGGACGAGCAGTTCGATACCATGATCAACGTGGCGCTCGGCATGAAGCCCCTTTGGGAGAATGCGCTGGGGACAGATTGGGAAAAGATCATAACCCGCGATAAACTGAGGGCGCTGTACGAGAAACTGTGATCCTCAGTTCTTCACCATACTCTTAAACACCGCTTCGTCAATCTTTACGGGATATTTCTTTTTTAATTCGGCGATCCATTCGTCTTCCAACTGATTCTGGTAGTCGTTGATCACCAATCCACGGGCATCCTCAAACGAACGCGGTGCAGAATTCGGATATTGATGAATGATATAGGCGAACCGGACGGTATTATCCGGATTGCTTGCGAATGTAGAGAATTGACCCTCCGCCGTTCCCTTTCCGGGCAACTGCTTTAGTTCAAACCGGCCGGAATCGGCCTGTACCTGCCCACCCAGGCTATCGACCAGCGAACGCCAGTGTGCGAAGTTTTCCGAAAAGCCCTCCTGTATTTTTTTTGCTGCCGGAATATTGGCCGCACTGAAAATGATGGCATCGGCGCTGGCCTGCCATTGATAGCGTGCGGCATGCGCATCGAAATACTTTTTGAGCCCGGCGGAATCGGCCGATGCCTTGTTCCAGATATTACGCTGCATGATCTCGAATAGCAGGTTACCGTCTCTGAACTCATTCACCTGGTTGGCGAAATCTTTATTATATCGCTCGAGATGTGCTTTGTAATAATCGAAGGCTACCGTTTGCCGGTATTGATCCAGCAGGTCCTCATTGGTTTTTCCATTGAGCAGATACGCATTCCGGGCAAGAGAAGTCCGGTAAGCTATCCAGTCCGCCACGGTTATTTTTTTGTCGGGGAAACTATATAGTACGGTAGCAGCATTCAGTCCGGGGAAAGCGGGAGCTTTCCGATGCTGCATCATGCTATCGGTATAGATAAACAATTGGCCATTCTGTTTCCATTCCGTTTTGAAGCCCGTTTCTTTCAGCACATGCTGAAGCATTTCTTTTTTAGACACTTCGATACGGCGGTCGGACTGAATACGAAGCTTCAGGGCATCGAGCGTTTTCTGGTCGGCTTTAGCCGGAACCGGAATACGTGAAATGCGTTTCACGATATGATATCCGAACGCGGTTTCAAAAGGTTTGCTGATATCACCATCATGGCTAAGCCCGAACGCCACCTCTTCGAATTTGCCTTCATATTTTCCAATGCCGAACTCCGGCATCACGCCGCCGAGCTGGTACGACAAATTATCGCCGCTGAACTTTCTTGCCAGTTCGCCAAAATCGGAGCCGGAACGAATGGCCTGGTAAATGGAATCGGCCCTCTTTTTCGTATCGGCCTTAGCGGCATCGTTTGCCTGGTAGGGAAAGATGAGTAATATCTGAGCGGCATGCATACGGCCCAGTGCCGGTCTTTCAGCCGTCTTTTTCAGGATCATATATCCGCCGGAAGTCCTGCTCACCGCAGAATATTTGCCTAAGGGCGTACGATAAGCTAAGGTCTCGATTTCATAGGGAAGGTCGAACACCGTAATGTAACCAAGATCTCCTTTGTTGGTTTTCACAAAAGGATCATCCGAATAGGCCTCGGCGGTTTCTTCAAAGGATTTTCCTTTGCGCAGATCGGCATAAGCGGCATTGATTTTCTTCAACGCTTTCGTGGTATCGGCCGGGGGCGCGTCTTTTGGTGTAGCCACAAAGATCACCGAGAGCCGAATATCTTTTTGTGAGCGTTCGAAAGCTTCCTTCGCCATGCGATTCAGGCTGCTTTCATCATTGCTGTATTGATCTTCGATCTGGCTTCGAAAATTCTGCAGTTCTATGAGCTGATTTGGCAAGGTATCCAGCTTTCCGTCATACGCGGCCTGCACTTTAAGCCGGTAGCGGATATAGAGGTCGAGGTATTCGCGATAGGCCTGCGCAGTCGTTTTCCCCTTGGGGTTATTCTTGCGATAGGCGGCCAGGAACTCATTGCGGGAAATGCGATGATTGCCGTAATAGACCAGGGTCTGGCCAAAAAAAGATTCGGAAATAAAAAGCAATAAAACGATCAGCGTAGCCTGCCTCATAACAAATAAATCCTTTAACCGGTTAGCCGCCTGCCGTATTTACGATTTACCTTTTTTCAGTTTCAAATCCAGCACTTCATCCAGTTGCTGATAAGAAAGCTTTTTTGCCACGATCCGCTTGTCCCTGTCCAGCAGATACAGGATCGGCGTCTGATACACATCATAAAGCTGCCGGTAATCCGGATGGCCCGCAGCATTTTCCGCATCACGCTGGGCATCGGACTGATAAACGTGTATCCAATCCTTCAAATTGTGGTCCTGGATAAATTTGAGCCAGTTCTCCCGGCCGCCATCTACCATGATGCCCAATATCTTAACACCTTCCCGCTTCCATTTAGCCTGGAAAATAGAATCGACCTTGGGCACCGTTTCCTTGCAATGACTGCAGGTGGGGTCCCAGAAGCAGATCACGACGTAGTCGGCAGGGATATCGTAGAGCGAGCGAGTATTGCCGGAAGTGTCGGTCATCGTGAGCTGCGGCGCAGGCTGGCCGATCAGGTTCGCCATTAAGCTGTAAGCGCGGTCATCGACGTATTTCCGATATTTCTCGGTGAAGAAATCTGCCTGTCCGGTGTTGATATATTTTTCAAACAGGTGGACAAACACCGCATCCTGGCCCATATAGTCCGGGTTGATATATTTCTGAACGAAATGGATCAGCAGGTATTTGAACATCTCCTTATTCGTCCGGGAATACAGGAGCATGTGGTCCACTTCCCGGTTGATGGAATCGGGTTCAGGAGAAACCAGGTCCTTGAAATAGCGGTCCAGCTTCGGTTCAAACACCGGCGTTCTGATCAGCCGGTCGTCGGTAAAAGAAATATTGTCCCAGTAGTGGTCCTTATAATACCGGTAAGCAAATTCGTTATCCGGCTTGCCGCCTTTGTTTTCCGGCACAACCGGTTCTTTCATGGCCAGGAGCAAGGTGCTGAGCAGTGAACCGGAATCTTTTCTGATTACCTGGTCGCGGTAGTCTTTCACTTCTTCATTGTCTTTATGCCACTGCTGCTCGATAGCCGAAGAATCTTTTTTTGATTTTGCCTGCGCGAGGCGTGCCTGCAGTGAAGACATCTCCCTGCCATGCGTATTCATAAAAAACGAATACTCCTGAAAAGCTTTGTTTTCGGGTGAACCGGTAAAGACCACGCTCTCCGGCAGTTTAGCGGTATCTGCTGCTACCGAGAACTGCTGATTGGCGCCGATCAGTAATTCAAACAGAATCGTTTTTTGAGGCGATACCAGGAAGTAGACTCCCTGAGGAAGGGGGTCCTTGCCCCTGAAATCTCCTTCGGCATTGGCATTCAGCACCAGGGAATCGGCAACGGCCTTGATCTTTCCGTAATGATAGCCGAGATAGACCTGGCTGTTGGCAAAGGGCTTCAGCGTTACATGAATATGATATCCCTGGGAAAATACGGAGCCGGCGAAAAGCAAAAAAAGAAAAGAAACTGTACTTTTTCTGGTCAGTAGGTTGAACATAGGAGTGCTAAATTAGGATAATCCTACATTTGCGGCCGTGAGAAAAAAGAAAAATATCGTCCTGGAGAAGCTGCGGATCACCGGCTATGCGGCGGAAGGAAAGAGCCTGGCCAGGCATGACGGTAAAGTGATCTTCGTGGAGCAGGCTGTGCCCGGCGATGTTGTTACCGTGCGACTGACGAAGGACAAGAAGGACTGGGCTGAAGGACAGGTGATCTCTTTCGATGAATACGCTTCCGACCGTGTAAAGCCATTTTGCCCGCACTTCGGCATTTGCGGCGGATGCCAGTGGCAGATGCTGCCTTACGAAAAACAGCTGCAATACAAGCAGGACCAGGTGCTGCAAAGCCTCACGCGCATCGGCAAGCTGGACCTGCCGGAGCTGATGCCCATTATCGGCGCCCGCAGAACTACCGGCTACCGCAATAAACTGGAATATACTTTTTCCAACAGGAGATACCTTTTGCGCAGCGAGCTCAGTAACCCTGATATCTCCGCCATGCAGGATGCCGCCGGCTTTCATGCGCGCGGCATCTTCGATAAAGTGGTTGATGTGGATCGCTGCTTTCTGCAGGAAGAGCCCACTAATTTCATCCGCAAAGCGGTGAAGCAATGGGGTATCGAACAGCGTGTTCCTTTCTATGATATCAACCGGCATCAGGGTTTCCTGCGTACTATGCAGGTTCGTTTATGCCGGACCGGGGAATTGATGGTCAATATCGTGTTAGGTTATTTCGATGAACAGCTGGTGAATGGGTTGATGGACTATATGCTGAAATCCTTTCCTCAGATCACGACCCTGCTTTATACCATCAACACCAAACAGAATGATAGTCTTACGGGACTGGAGCCGGTAACTTATCATGGTAAGGGATATGTAATTGAAAAGCTCGAACGATTTGCTTTCAAGATCGGCCCCAAGTCCTTTTTTCAGACCAACACGGAACAGGCGGAAAGACTGTACCAGGTTACGCGTGAGTTCGCGGAGCTGAGCGGGAATGAAACCCTCTACGATCTTTATTGCGGCACCGGGAGCATTGGTTTATTCATGAGCGACCGCGCAAAGCGTATAATCGGGGTTGAACTGATCCCCGAGGCGATTGCCGATGCAAAAGAAAATGCAGCCCTCAATGGAGTGGGCCATGCGGAATTTCTGGCAGGCGATGTGACGGATATCTGCGACGATGCTTTTTTTGAAACCTACGGAAGGCCCGATGTGGTGGTGACCGATCCGCCGCGCGCGGGGATGACGGAGAAACTGGTGAACAAACTGCTTGATATCGCTGCTAAAAAAATGGTGTATGTAAGCTGCAATCCGGCAACCCAGGCCAGGGACCTCCAACGCCTGTCGGAAAAATATGAAGTGACGGCTATTCAGCCTGTAGATATGTTTCCGCATACCCATCATATTGAAAATATCGCCCGGCTCTTGTTAAAGCACTAAATTGCAGCCGTAATTGAAGATGAACTATGACTGAATTCAGACCAGGGCGGTTTCAGATGATCCCGCCTGTTATCAAGAACCTGATCATTATTAACGTACTTGTCTTTTTTGCACAGCAAGTTTTTGAACACAATCCCAATTTCAGTATCGAAAACCTTTTTGCGCTTCACGATGTTCGGTCGGTGTACTTCAGGCCGCACCAGATCGTTACCTATATGTTCCTTCATGGAAATTTCCCGCATATTTTCTGGAATATGCTTATCCTTTGGATGTTTGGGAGTATCCTCGAGAACTTTTGGGGCTCGAAACGATTCCTGATTTTTTATGTGGTTTGTGGCATAGGGGCCGCCGTGCTGCACCTTATCGTGCTACATCATGAACTCACCCCTTACTGGGAGCAACTGGCGAACTATCCCATTCACGACCAGGAAATCGCAAAATACAGTGATCCCATGCTGAATTCCGCCACACTTGGCGCTTCCGGAGCAATTTTTGGCTGTATGGTCGCTTTTGGCTATTTATTCCCAAATAGCCTGATCTATCTGTACTTTTTCGTTCCCATAAAAGCAAAATGGGCGGTCCTGGGATATGTTTTGATCGAATTATTTCTTGGCATCCGCAATACAGCTGGCGACAATGTGGCGCACTGGGCGCATTTGGGCGGAGGCCTGGTCGGCCTGCTCCTCGTCTTCTACTGGCGAAAATTCGACCGCCGGAATTTTTATTGAACCCATTGCATTGCCAAACTGTTAATTATAAGGTTTTAGCCTTATCAATGGCGTAATATTGCAGATCTGCCGCTATGAACGTGAAAGAAGACAATTACCGGAAACGCATGCACCTGGGTCAGGATGGAAACGCCCTAATGCATCTCCTGGTGGCGAACGCCGTCCTTTTTGTTATTCTGAAATTCGTCTATGTCGTTTACCAGGTCTCTAATACCGGAGTCGATAATTATTACAGTCACGTTTATAACTGGTTCGCCCTCCCGGCTTCTCCGGCAAAACTGGCCACCAGGCCCTGGACGGCGATCACCTATATGTTCACTGATCATGAACTGTTCCGTTTTATTTCAAATATGTTCTGGCTCTGGAGCTTTGGCTATATCCTGCAAGATTTAACCGGCAACCGGAAGCTCATCACCATCTATCTCTACGGAGGCCTTGCCGGCGCCCTGCTTTTCATCCTCTCCTACCTGGTTTTCCCGGGCTTGGCCGCACAGGCAGATACCGATATTTTTTCCGGCGCTAACTGCGCCATTGCCGCGTTGGCCATTGCCACAACCACCGTTTCGCCGGATTACCGCATTTTCCCAATGATCAGCGGAGGTATTCCTCTCTGGGTACTCACGCTTGTTTTTCTGGTCATCAATTTTTCCAGCATCGGCTATGGGCAGTCGGGCGTTTACCTCGCCAATGCGGGCGCGGCAGGCGTCGGGTTTTTATTTGTCTACCAGCTGCGGCGGGGGCGTGACGGGAGTATCTGGCTGAACCGGTTCTTCGACTGGCTAAACGGTTTATTTGACCCGGAGAGAAAGAAAAAACCGGTTTCCAGAAAGGATGAATTTTACTACAATGTATCGGGCACCCAGCCTTATAAAAAGATCCCGAATATCACCCAGAAGCGGATCGACGAGATCCTGGACAAGATCAACCAGCAGGGTTATCGTTTCCTGACAAACGAAGAAAAAGACATTCTAAAGCGGGCTGCAGAGGAAGAAGATTTGTAACTTAGTTTTCCATGCTACCGTTGCGGAAATTTGCAAAACACCTTTTCCTTGTACTGAATTTTCTGGTTGCGATCCTGTTCCTGCTTTCCTGCTGCAATGCCTTTCTGCACCCTGACAAATGGTGGTTTATTTCTTTGCTTTCCTTCTTCTTTCCCCTGTTCCTTGTCTTGCTGCTGCTCTTTGCCTTGATCTGGCTCTTTATCTCGAAAAGATGGATGCTGTTTCCGTTAGGCTGCCTCCTGCTTGGCTGGGCTAATATCCATGCCCTTTTCGGGTTGAGCCTGTCAGGCAATGATTTCTCCCATAAGCCTGATCATAGTATCCGGCTGATGACCTGGAATGTCAGGGCCTGGGATGATTTCACCACGCGCAAAAAAGGCGCATCGGGTCACCGGCCGAAAATGCTGCGCCTGATCGATCAGCAGCAGGCCGACATTCTATGCTTCCAGGAGTTCCTGGAACCAACCGATTCCCTTCAATCCAATATCCGCTACATCCGCGACAGCCTGCACTTTCCTTATTATTTTTTTTCCCACGATAGCCGGAACTACCGCGGGAAGTATGAAACCGGCGCGATTATCTTTTCCCGCTATCCTATTCTACACAGCGAACGCCATTCCATTTCGGTAGACAACAAAAGCCATGAAAGCCTGATCGAAGCAGATATTGACGTGAATGGGAAAATCATGCGCGTATATACAACGCACCTCCAGTCGGTTCTTTTCAAGCCGAAGGATTTCCGCGATGTAGAGATCGTCCGTACCGGGCAAGACAGCTTATTCCCTGCTTCTAAATCGCTTGCAAAAAAATTGCGGTATGCATTAAGCCTTCGGGGTTATCAGGCGGACACGGTTAGAAAATACCTGGATAAATGTCCCTACCCTTCGGTGATATGCGGCGATTTCAACGATGTGCCCAACTCTTATGCTTATTTCCATATCAAGAACAACCGGCAGGATGCTTTTATCATGAAGAATTTCGGGATTGGAAGGACCTACGTCCACATCTCACCCACCTTGCGCATCGATTATATACTTGTTTCCAATGAAATCGGCGTGCTGCAATCGGAAAGAATGGTCACCCCTTATTCCGATCATCATCCGGTGCTGGCCGACCTTCAGCTTTCCGGCAGGAACAGATAAATGGTTTATATTTGGGCGAAGGCATGAGTACGTTGAAAGTCTATAATTCCTACAGCAGACAGAAAGAAGAATTTATTCCGCAAACACCTGGTCATGTCGGCATGTATGTGTGCGGACCGACGGTAAGCGGAGAGAGCCATCTGGGTCACGCCCGTGGCTTTATCACTTTTGATGTCATTTACCGTTACCTGCTTTCGCTTGGATACAAAGTGCGTTATGTACGCAATATTACCGACGCGGGGCATTTTGAAGAAGAAGGCCGGGCGGCTGAAGACAAGATCTCGAAGAAGGCCGTTCTCGAAAAACTCGAGCCCATGGAGTTGGTTCAGAAATACACCAACCTCTTCCACTGGGCCATGCGCGAATTCAATAATCTCGATCCCAGCATTGAACCTACCGCCACCGGGCATATCGTGGAGCAGATCGGCATGATCAAAAAGATCATGGAAGCCGGATATGCTTATGAGGTGAACGGTTCCGTTTATTTCGATGTCAAAAAATATGCGGAAAAATATCCTTACGGAAAGCTCAGTGGACGCCGCATCGACGATCTGCTCGAGACCACGCGCGATTTAGAGAACCAGGAGGAAAAACACAATCGCCAGGACTTTGCACTCTGGAAGCTGGCGCCCCCTGATCATATCATGCGGTGGCCAAGTCCCTGGGGAGAAGGATTTCCCGGCTGGCATATTGAATGCTCGGCGATGAGCACCAAATACCTGGGCCCGCGGTTCGACATTCATGGCGGAGGAATGGACCTGCTGTTCCCGCATCACGAAAGCGAGATTGCCCAGAGCACGATCTGCAATCATGAAATGCCGGCCCGGTACTGGCTGCACAATAACATGATCACGATCAACGGGAAGAAAATGGGCAAGAGCTATAACAACGTGATCACGCTCACGGATATGTTCACCGGCAGCAGCCCCCTGCTCGAACAGGCCTATCACCCGATGACCATCCGGTTCTTCATCTTACAGACCCACTATCGCAGCACGCTCGATTTTGGAAACGAAGCGCTGCAGGCAGCGGAGAAAGGATTGAAGCGGCTGTGGGAAGCTTATAAGGAACTGCAGAAAATGAATTTCGATCCGGCTAAAGAGATCAACCCGCGCATCGAGGAGCAATTCAATTCCCTCTGCCGGGAATTCGACGAGTTCATGGACGATGATTTCAATACCGCGAAAGTACTGGCCAATATGTTCACCCTGGTGAACCATATCAACGCGTTCCGGAGCGGGGAGCTGGAGAAGAACACACTCTCGGCCTCCACACTCGAGTTCACCCGTAATCAATTTAAAAAATACCTGGAAGACGTGATGGGATTGAAAGAGATCGCCGGGCAGGATTCCGCCAAATTAAACGGCATTATGGACCTCCTGATCGATATCCGCCGCGAGGCCAGGGCAAAAAAGGATTACCAGACTTCCGACCGCATCCGTAAACAGCTGACGGAAATGGGGATCCTGCTCAAGGACGAAAAAGATGGGCGCGTCAGTTTCACCCTGGAATAAAAAATCTTCATCCCGGCATACCATAATTGAATTCTATTCGTATTGCAAGTCGGGCAGCCGGCCTGCCCGCATAAAATCCGGACATGCTTAGACATTTTAGCAAATTTCCCGCGCTAATTCTGCTGATTGCAGGCGCTGCCCTCCTGAACTGGGACTGCAGCAAGAAAAATATAAGCTCGATCGATTACAAAACCGCCACCATTTCATACGTGCTGAGCACAGGAGCGAACACAACTTATTTTGAAAATGCCGTACATATCGCCGGTCTGGATTCCGTGTTCAACGGCGCCGGACCTTTTACTGTATTCGTACCCAACGATCAGGCATTTGAAGCTTCCGGTATCAGCATGACCGATCTGAATGCTTACAGCATGGACCAGGCGCGACAACTCGTCCTTTACCATACCGTGGCCGGCCTGGCGCTGAATTCATCGGAATTTATCGGTAAAAATGAATCGAAACTGGTAACCGCCAACGGCGACTCGATTTTCATTACGGCCGACTCCAACCGGATGTTTGTAAACGGCATGCTGGTTACCGCTTCCGACGTAGCCGCGGCAAACGGGGTGATGAATGCCATGCCGGGCGTGCTGCAGGCGCCTGTCAGTAACCTGTTGGAAACTATTCAGGCCGATACCTCCTTCAGTTTTCTCTGCAATGCCATTTCCCTTGCATCCGCAAACCCGGACAGTGTCAGCCACCTGTTTTCCTGGGATGGCCCTTTCACTTTTCTTGCGCCGGATAACGATGCGTTTCGAAGCCTCGGATATAATATGCCCCAGGACCTGGATACCCTAAACCCCGACTCGCTTCGTTTAATGATCCTCTCGCAAGTGATACCGCAGCGTTTATTTTCCTGCGATATACCCGACAGCAGCTCCTTCCAAACCGTAAGCGACAGCACGCTTAATTTTACCTCTACCGGTATTTCGTTGCAGGCACAGTTGGCAGGACATAGCCCCGTGGCCAACCTGGTCTCCGACGCCCGGATGGCAACCAACGGCGTACTCTTCAAAGTGGATGAAATATTGCTGCCCTAAATGAATTAATTTGGAGGATGCAAAAAGTATCTCCTTACTATCAACATCTCTCAAAAGATAAAAAGCTCTCAAAGCTGTTATCGAAGCATGAACCTTTTGAACTGACGATGCGGAGTCCGATCTATTTATATCTGTGCTATTCGATCATGAGTCAGCAGCTTTCCACGAAGGTGGCTACGGTGATCAAACAACGTTTTACCAAATTGTATAAGGGGAAACCTACTCCGAAAAAAATACTGGACACGCCGGTAGAGACCCTGCGGTCTATTGGCTTGTCGAATGCGAAAGCAAACTACGTCCACAATGTGGCGCAATTCGCTTTGGAAAATGGCATGGATCATAAAACGCTCGGGAAAATGAACAACGAAGAATTGATCGAGCATGTCACCCGGATCAAGGGCGTTGGACGATGGACTGCCGAAATGCTGATGATGTTCACGCTTGGAAGGGAAGATATTTTTTCACCGGACGATCTCGGCATTCAGCAAGCCATGATCAACATCTATAAACTCGATGGCGCCGACCGGAAAAAGCTGAGGGAGGAGATGCTCAGGATTTCATCGAAGTGGACGCCTTACCGGACCTATGCCTGTCTGCACCTCTGGCACCATAAGGATAATTCCCCTTTATCTTAGAACAAGGCAACCCAATAACAACCTTCCCGTATCATTAGAAGAACCCGGTAAAATGCCGGGAAAAAACTTCTGCCACAATTAAACTATCTTGCAGCCAACAATCCCGGATAACTTAAAAACACATATATGAAAAATAGTAAATGGATTTTGATCCTGAGCGCTGTTCTGATGGTTGCGATGATTAGTTGCCAGAAGGGAGATACCGGCCCCGCCGGCCCCCAGGGCCCCGCCGGCCCCGACAGCGTGGTCTACTCACAATGGATTCTGTTATCGCCGACTTTCGATGACAACGATACACTTTTTCTTGATACGGTTAATGCGCCTTCCATCACTCAGGGCATCCTGGACAGCGGGATCGTGCTCTCTTATGTCAATATCGGCTCGAGCTCAGCACCCGATATCGTAGCCACTTCCTCTATAAATTATGTTGTCCTTTTTGAAGAATTCACGGTAGGAAAAATCTATTTGACCATAAGTCCATACGACGATCTTAGCGATATGCCTTACCGGTATGTTACGATACCCGGCTCTAAAATAGAAGGCAACCGGACAACGGGTAGCGTAAACGGATATACGATACAGGAATTGAAAAAGCTGCCGTACGAGCAGGCGCAGAAAATCGTCAGCAACTAAAACAGACTTTTGCATATACACAAAAAACGATTCCCGCGCAGGCAGGAATCGTTTTTTGTTGTCGTACATGAATGAACCGGAATAAGGGAAAATGTTCTTTCCTGAAGAACAGCAGTTTTATTCATGAAGCCCTTTGGTTCCGATGGCAATTATAGAAAGTCCCAGTAGATGCCCGGTTGACCAGTCTAAGAAGCGAAAGAAAGGGACAAGCCGGTCGAAAATTTTCAGCTGTCCTGCCGGTATCTGTTTCCTTTTTAACAGGGAGCCGAAAAACCACCAGCCGGCAATACCAGCCAGGTTGAAGTAGCGGATAGACCGACAGTTGAAGCCCTGTTCTTCAAGCAGTTTGGAGAGACTATTCCTGTCGTATCTCCGGAAATGACTGAGTTCCCGGTCAAATTGATTAAATAACCAGGCTCCTGCCGGCACCAGAACAACAAGACGACCCCCAGGCTTCAAAAGTTTCCTGGCGTTGCGGATAGCCAGCGCATCCTGCGCGATATGCTCTATTACGTTAAGCGCTACCAGGGTATCAAAGCGCCCCAACAATGACGTTGAGTGAAGTTCAATTTCCGGATCGGAAAGATCCAGACGATAAGCCTCATGGAAGCACGGATTATCATTGAATTTTTCTTCCAGTATCTTAAGATATTCCGGTCGTATATCGCTCAGGGTAGTATGAAATCCCTGCTCAAGCAATAGTTCCGAGATGTTTCCGATACCACTTCCGGCCTCCATCACTTCTCCTTTGCAAAAGGGGAGTATCTGGCTGAAGAGCCAGTCGTTGAACTGATGAGCAGCGGAGAGATGCTCGAGTGTTTCCAATCCGGATGCATCTGAATATGCCTGTTTATCATTTGGACCGTTCACCGAAACAGGTTGTATTTAAAAATGCAATAGATGGAACGAATGCCGTCTGTCCAATTGATCTTCTTTCCTTCTGGATAGGTACGTCCATAATAAGAAATGCCCACTTCGTAAATCCGGATTCCGGGAATTCGGGCAAGCCTGGCGGTGATCTCAGGCTCAAAGCCAAATCCTTTTTCTTTAAGCGCCATCCCGCGAATAAGAGATGTTTTGCAAAGCTTGTACCCCGTTTCCATATCCGTCAGGTTGAGGTTGGTGAGCATATTGCTCAGCGTGGTCAATAATTTATTCCCGATGGAGTGCCAGAAGAAAAGCGCCCTGTGTGCGCTGCTTCCGCGGAACCGGGATCCAAAAACCACATCGGCGGATCCACGCAGGACCGGACGGATCATCTCGTTATACTCTTCGGGATCATACTCTAAGTCCGCGTCCTGAATGATAACGTATTCACCGGTGGCCATGGCGAGGCCGGAGCGGATAGCAGCCCCCTTGCCGAGATTAACATCATGCTTCAGATAATAAAACCGCAGGGAGGGATGGCTAAAGATGAACCGGTTTACAATCTCCGCCGTATTGTCGGTGGAACAATCGTCCACCACGATCACCTCTTTTTCAATGCCACGATTAAGCCGGACTATTTCGATCCTTTCGAGGAGCTGATCAATGGTTTGTCCTTCGTTATATGCCGGTATGATAATCGAAAGACAAGTAAACTGCATCCCGTAAAATAACCCTAAACTTCTTACTTTTTGCTTTCCTCATCATATTTTTTCTGAGCTGCCTGCGCCTTCTTGAAATCGAGCACGACCCCGTTTATACAAAACCGCAAGCCGGTTGGAGGCGGCCCGTCGTTGAACACATGGCCCAGATGCGATTTGCATTTCCCGCACATCACTTCCGTGCGCTGCATGCCATAGGAATCATCCTCGGCATAAATGATGCTGGTCTTGCTGATGGGCTCATAAAAACTCGGCCAGCCGCAACCGCTTTCAAACTTGGTATTGCTTTTGAACAGCGGGTTCCCGCAAACCGCGCAGTAATAGGTTCCCACCTCATCGAACTGCTCGTATTTGCTGGAATAAGCCCTTTCGGTCCCTTTCTGCCTGGCCACATAATATACGTCTGCCGGAAGAATCTTTTTCCATTCCGAATCGGTTCGGTTCACCGATGAATTGGAACCTGTTTTTGTTTCGTCCATACCCGCGTTTTTAGTTTTTGAAGTTTGCGAATAACTGCATTCCTGAAGCGAAAATGCCAGCAACAAAATTGCGGAAGATTTAATTATTCTCGTCATGGCTGCTATTGAATAACAAAACTAATTACCGGCAGTTCAGTATATTGTCCCCTTGGCGACAATCCGGTGGCACTCAATTTAATCTATATATAAAAAGGATTAATAATCAAATATTCATCAAGGAAAGGCCGGTTTTGTTAAAGGATTTCTAAGAATGCTGTATTATATTTGTCCCTAAGCTATTCGTTATGTTCAATCTGATTCTTTTTGGCCCTCCGGGCAGTGGAAAAGGCACCCAATCCGAACGGCTCATCGACCGGTTTGGCCTGAAGCATCTCAGCACGGGCGACATTCTGCGGAGCGAGATCAGGCAGGGAACGAAACTGGGACTGGAAGCCAAAAGTCTGATGGACGCCGGGCAGCTCGTTCCGGACGCGGTAGTAATCGGCATGATCCGTTCGGCCCTCGATAATAACCCTGATGCCAAAGGCTTTTTATTCGATGGGTTCCCCCGCACCACTGCTCAGGCCGAGGCGCTTGACCGCCTGCTGAAAGAGAAAGGCACGACCATTCACGTGGTGTTAGCCCTGCAGGTATCCAAGGATGAGCTCGTAAAAAGACTGCTGAACCGTGGGCTTACTTCGGGAAGAACCGACGATGTGGACGAATCGGTCATCAGCTCCCGCATTGAAGAATATGAAAGAAAGACTACTCCGGTGGCCGATCATTATAAGCAGCAGAACAAGGTCGTCTACATTCCCGGAGAGGGTTCCGTGGAAGATATTTTCTCCAGGCTCTGCAACGAGATCGACAGGCGTCTGACCCAAAACGCCTGAGCCCGGTTCATCCGTTCCAATTAAAAAACTGAACTCAATCAGTACGCAATTGCTGAACCGAAAGGGCTCCCGCAAATAAGACAGTTGCGCGCTTCAGTAAAATCAGAAATCAAGTTCCTTTTTCTTCCGGTCGCGGTCTACCCGCACCGATATGCGAATGCTGATCTCATACAGCAGGATCAGCGGCAGGGCAACGATGGTCTGGCTCATCCAGTCTGGCGAAGGCGTAATGACGGCCGCCACGAACAGAATGGCCACATAAGCATATTTCCGGTAAGTCCGCAAAAAAGAAGGTGTGATCAGTCCGATCTGCGTTAGCACATAGCTGATCAGAGGTAATTGGAAAGCAATGCCCGATCCGATCAGAATATCCAGCAGGTTGTCGAGGTAATCGTCCAGGGTAGGCCGGGTGATCAGCATGTGCGTAGTGCCCAATTGGTAGTTGGAAAGAAAGCTGAACGTAAAGGGCGCCAGGAGGAAATAGCCGAAAGCAATGCCAAGCAAAAAGAAGAAAGTGACGAAAAAGATGGACCCGCGGGTACTTTTGATTTCCCTGGGAGAAAGCGCCGGCCTTACGAATCGCCAGAACTCCCAGAACACATAGGGGAAGGCAATGATGAACCCGCAGACAAAGGCTATCGTGATGCTGGAAATGAACTGTGAACCGAAGGCTGTGGTCTGCAGTTGTACGTTGGCGGAGGGCAGGCAAAGGGTATCGCCGATATGCAGGAAATGGCTGAGCTTGCAGAGCCCGGTCACCGAAATAAAATCGCTCTTGAGCGGTCCCATGATGACATGCTCAAACAGCCAGTCGATCTTAATAAAGGCGAACACGGCCAGAATAACAATGGCCAGAACGGACCTTACTATATGCCAGCGCAGCACTTCCAGGTGCTCGATAAACGACATTTCAGACTGTCCGGGATTCCGGTTAAAAAACTTCAGGGCCATAGATCATGAACTTGCCTTGTTAAAAGCCCCGCAAAGGTAACCGGAAATGACTTTATCTGCTCATTTAAGAAGCTTCATTCTGACCATCTCGATCCGGGTGTCGCTCACCGACAGGATCTCGAATTCGTAGTCGTCGATAATGATATGCTCTTTCAGCCGGGGAATGGCTTCATGGCGGTTAATGATGAACCCTGACAGGGTCTCAGACTCGTTCTCGGGGAATTCCAGGTTGTATTTCTCGTTGAGATAATCCAGTTCCAGGCGGCCGGAAAAGATGAATTCTTCGTTACTCAGTTTCTTCTCCTCGAATTCTTCCGTGTCGTATTCGTCGCGGATATCGCCAAAGATCTCTTCCAACAGGTCTTCCATGGTCACAATGCCTGCCGTACCACCGAATTCGTCCACTACCCAGGCAATGCTCTTCCTTTCCCGGCTGAATTTGCTGATGAGATCGGTGGCGCTCATGCTTTCCGGTACGGCTGGAATAGGCAGCAGGATAGCCCGCATGGTAGACGGGTTCTTGAACAGGTCTAACTGATGAATATACCCCAGCACATGGTCGATATTCCCGTCGTAGACCACCAGCTTGCTCAACTTGCTGCTGACAAATTTCCTGCGGGCTTCGTCGATGGTCAGGTTCACATCCACGCCTTCAATCTCCTTGCGGGGAACCAGGCATTCCCGGACTTTCACCTTGGGGAGGGACAGGGCCGCTTCGAACAGGTCGGTATTAAGCTGCTGCTGCTGTTCGTCCGCCTCTCCGTTCTGACGGAAAAAATGGCCAAGATCGGCTTTAGGGAACAACTCCTTGCCTTCATCGATGCGCACGTTGAACAGGTACTTCAGGATCCATTCGGAGATCCGGGTAAAGAACACCGAAACCGGGTAGAAGAAGTTATAGAAGAAATTGCAGACCGAAGCGAAAGCGTCTAACAGCGTATCGGCCTTGGCGCGGAAAAGGGCTTTGGGAATGATCTCTCCGAAGAATAAAATGAACAGGGTCGAGGTGAAGGTCTCGAACAGAAGCCTGAAAATATCGACCCAGGCCTGAGGTACGGCCGTTTTCCGGATAATGAATTCCCAGAGCGGCGAGAGTGTTTCGCCTACCAGCAAACCGAAGATCACCAGGAATATATTGAACCCGATCAGGATCGCGCTGATGAAACGGGAGGGCTGGTCGAGCAGCCTGGATAACAGGATGCTGCGGTTCAACCCCTGTTTTTTCTTCAATTCAATGGTCAGGCGGTTCGCGTTCGCAAACGCGATCTCGATACCGGCGAAGAAAATGATCATCACCCAGGCGATAATGATCCAGACAAGGGTATTGGTATTGATCATGCAAATACGAATATAGCGGGAAAAACCGGGATTTGCCAGGCGTCAGGAGAGAATCCCCTCTTCCCGGAAGGCTTCGGTCACGATGGCCTCCGCTTCCCGGCAGGCCTGGTCCAGGTTATCGTTCGTGACGACTTTATCGAAGTGCTGCCGGAACGAGATCTCATAGGCGGCTTTATTGATCCGGTCCTGCAGGGCATCGGTCGCTTCCGTGCCCCGGCGCTCCAGGCGGCGCCTCAGTTCTTCTATCGACGGGGGTTGAACAAAAATGGAAATAGATCGTTCCCAGGACTGCTGCTGAACGTGTATGGCTCCTTTTACATCGATATCGAGGATGGGCACTTTCTTCAGTTCTTTGATCCGCTTGATCTCCGATTTCAGGGTGCCGTAGTATTTACCTTCATACACCATTTCCCATTCTATGAATTCGTTGTTCTGTATCTTCTGATGAAATTCCTCCACCGTCAGGAAATAGTAATCCACCCCATTGATCTCCCCCGGCCTTTGCGGGCGCGTGGCCGCCGACACGGAAAAAGCCAGCTGCGGGAAACGCTGCATCAGGTATTTCGTGATGGACGTTTTGCCTGCACCCGACGGCGCCGTAATGATGATGAGCATGGAAGCGGAATTTATGGCTGAATGCGTTTGATAGAGGCTCCCAGCCGGTTTAGCCTTTCGTCGATATATTGATATCCCCGGTCTATCTGATCGATATTCTGGATCACACTTTTCCCTTCCGCGCTCATCGCCGCGATCAGCAGGGAGACGCCTGCGCGGATATCGGGGCTGCTCATGGTGATCCCCCGGAGACGTTGCGCACGCCCCAAACCGATCACCGCTGCCCGGTGCGGATCGCAGAGAATGATCTGGGCGCCCATGTCTAACAGCTTGTCGACAAAGAAAAGCCGGCTCTCGAACATTTTCTGATGGATCAGCACGCTGCCCTTGGCCTGGATCGCCACTACCAGCAGCACGCTCAGCAGGTCAGGCGTGAGGCCGGGCCAGGGATGATCGTAAATGGTCAGCACAGACCCATCGAGAAAAGTTTGTATCTCGTAGACGTCCTGCGCCGGCACATGAATATCGTCGCCCTGTATGTCGAGCCGTATACCCAATTGTCTGAATTTATCGGGAATAACGCCGAGGTTCGGCAGACTGACATCCTTGATCAATAAATCACTTTGGGTCATTGCGGCCATACCAATGAAAGAACCGATCTCGATCATGTCGGGCAGGATGCGATGTTCGGTTCCTCCCAGATCGTTTACTCCTTCTATCTCCAGCAGATTGCTGCCAATACCGCTGATCCGGGCTCCCATGCCATTGAGCAGATGACAAAGCTGTTGAATATAGGGCTCGCAGGCTGCATTGTAAATCGTGGTCGTTCCGCTTGCCAATGAAGCCGCCATCACGATGTTGGCCGTTCCGGTAACGGACGGCTCTTCCAGCAGCATGTAAGTGCCTTTCAGCTCCGGCGCTTCCAGGCGGAAATAATCGGCTCCCTGATCGTAGAGGAACCTTGCTCCGAGTTTTTCGAAGCCGATGATATGGGTATCGAGCCGGCGGCGGCCAATCTTATCTCCGCCCGGCTTGGGAACGAAAGCTTTTTTGAAACGGGCCAGGAGAGGACCGGCTAACATGATGGAGCCGCGGAGCTTTCCGCTCTTCTTCCGGTAAGTTTCGCTGGTAAGATAATCAACATTCACATTGTCTGCCTGAAAGCTGCAAACATGGCGGGAGCTGCGTTCGGTCTTCACGCCCATCTCTTCAAGCAGTTCGATAAGGAGATTGACATCGACAATGTCCGGGATATTGGAGATAGTTACCCTGCCTTTGGTAAGCAAAACGGCGCTGATCACCTGGAGCGCTTCGTTCTTGGCTCCCTGCGGCGTGATCTCGCCGCTCAATCGCTTGCCGCCGGTAACTTCAAACGCATTCATCAATACCTTTTCTTTTTGAATTTACCGCCGCCGCGATCATTGCGATCGTTATTCCGGTTATTATTGTTGCGCTGGAATTTCTGACCACGCTTATTGCGATAGTCGCCATATCCATTGCCACCGCGCTCCCGGTTATCGCTCGGCCGATAGCTGCGCACAAAGGGCGTATTGGTAAATTCAAGCTGTCCGTTGGTGATCGAATTCAATTCACTCTGAATGGCATCGTCATGCACGGTTTCTTTGTGCCAGTTGTTATAGGCCAGCTTCATGTAGTAAGCCACCGCATTAGCCAACCCGTTTTTCTTTTCCGGGTTTTCTTCCTGCAGTGCTTTGTCGATGATCAGCTCAAGGTTTTTGCCAAGATGCAGCAATCTCGGATAACGCTTCGGGTAAGGAAGCACATCAGGCTTCAGCTTCAGGGTTTCGCGCGTTGGGATGGGATAGGGCGAAGACACGTCGAGCTTGAAATCGGAGATCAGGAAAAGATGGTCCCAGAGTTTATGACGGAAGTCCTCCACATTTTTCAAATGCGGATTTAGAAATCCCATGAGCTCTATCACGGCCTGCGCGTTCCTTTCCCTCGTTTCCCGGTCCTCAATGGTGACCAGGTATTCGATCATTCGCTGGATATGCCGGCCATATTCGCGCATAATCAGATGATTGCGCGTCGTATTATATTCCATGATGTTACAAGGCTTTAAGCCGGCAAAATACGGAAAAAAACTCAGTCTACTACTACCCGCGAAACGAACTGCCGGTCGCCATTCAGGTCCCTGGCCCGGAGGAAATAGATCCCGCGTGCGGGCTGAGCCGGCAAATCAAGCCCGGCCAGCCGGCTTCCTGCAATCTGCACCTGCTGCGTTTGAACCACCTGCCCGGTGGTGCTGATCAGCTCGAGCGCGAACCGGCCGGTCTGCGCCTCGTCGAACTGGATATTTACCCTGCCCTTCACCGGGTTGGGATAAATATGCATGCCGGGCTGCTGATCGGCCTGCTGCAGGCTGATCATTTTAACTATTGAATAACTGATATTGCCGGCGGCGTCTGTCCGCCTGATGCGGAAATAAAATTCTCCGATATCGTGCGAGGTGGGCCGGTACTGGTATTGATAATCTGCCGCAGCCCCGACAGGCGCTGAGCCGGCAGGCACCGTCGCCAGGTCGCTCCAGTTTTCTCCATTCTTACTGTATTCGATCGTGTACACGATCCCGTTCTGATCGTTCGTGGCCAGCCATTGCAGGCTGATGATGCCGTTGTTCTTGAATACGGAGAAATTGCTGATCGTTGAGGCCAGCGGAATGGTGGGACACCAATAGTAGGTCAGGTTCAGGGTGCCGCCGATCGTGGTGGTCACGCTGGACCGGTAGTTGGATCCACCGTCAAGCGTAATCATGCCCCCATTGATATTATAACTGAAATTCACCGTGCCTACCCCCAGGTACGCGGCGTTCCCGCCAGTGCTGGCCATATCATTAGGATCGGTAATGATATTCTCCGGGCCGTAGCTGATGGTATCTGCCGGATCTCCGTAGGGCGCAAGGGTATCGTACCCGTAAGTGGTGTTGAACACATGCGAAATGCTGATTCCCGGTCCGGTTACTTTGTTGGTGAGCGTAAGCTGAAAAAGAAAGGCTGTGCTGTCCGGTCCGGTATTCCTGGCTCCGGTTACAGAACTCCCGCTGATAACATCATGCAGGGTAACGCAGCTCAGGTTGCCGATAGACGGATCGAATTGCTGGAAAGTAAAATTCAGCGTACTGGCTTTTGTGGGCGCAATGGTTACTGTCTGATCGATCGCGGTGGCCGGTACTCCGGCGCTGCACATACATTGGGAAAAACTTGGGTTGACGGAAATGGCTATGAAAGCCAACAGCACACCCCCCTTCAGGTAGATCTGTTTCATAGACACGGATTTTTTGATGACGGTTGACGGATTCACCGCCGGAGTCCGAAGGACGCAGGCGGGTTGACGGAAAACTAACTCCAACTGTAAAAATAGCCCGCTTTTGTCGGCATCGCCAGCGGGCTAATACGCAAAGAACCAGATCGTAAATTCCGAATAGCCCCAACCTTGTTTTTAAGCCCCCAAAAGCCCGGTTTTCCCTTTAACTTCGCCGGAAATTCGCAGCTCCCGAAAGGGTTGAAGCTCAATAACCGGCAAATGAAGCAGTCTACCATACAGATCCAGGTCGCCCTCGATGAACAGAAAATACCCGAAACCATTCACTGGAACGCCAGCGATACTTCAGCGGAAAACCTTCGCAAGGCCAAGGCCTTTCTGCTTTCCCTCTGGGACGGCCAGGAAAAGAACGCCCTGCGCATTGATCTCTGGACCAAGGATATGATGATCGATGAAATGGAGGATTTCTTCTATCAGACGCTGGTCACCATGGCCGATACCTACGAGCGGGCTACCCGCTACAATGACCTGGCCGATCAGATCCGCCAGTTCGCCCGGGATCTGTTCCAGCAATCAAGGGCAAAACAACTCAAAGAAAATAAACTGAAATAGTTGCTATGAGCCTCGAACAAAAGGTAATGGCCGACCTCAAAACAGCCATGTTAGCCAAGGATGAAAAATCGCTTCGCGCCCTGCGGGCCATAAAAGCCGCGATCATTTTAGCCAAGACCTCCGAAGGTGCAGGTGGCGAGATCAAAGAAGGCGAAGAGATCAAATTATTGCAGAAGCTGGTGAAGCAACGCAAGGACTCACTCGAAATTTATCAACAGCAAAACCGGCCCGACCTGGCTCAGAAAGAAGAGGAAGAGATCGTCGTTATAGAGCGCTTTCTGCCCAAACAGATGTCGGCCGACGAACTGAAAGCCGTATTGCAAAAAATAATCGCCGATACCGGCGCCTCCTCTCCGGCCGATATGGGCAAGGTAATGGGTGTCGCCACCAAACAGTTGGCCGGTCAGGCCGATGGCAAGGCCATCAGCGCTGCCGTAAAGGAATTGCTGAACCGATAACTATTCAACGCCGACCATCACCGGGATGTCGATATGCGTCGGATATTGTTTAGAGAAATAAATGGTCTGGGTGGCCTTGATGTAATCGCCGGGTTTCGCTTCAAAAATATTCGGCACATATTTCTGAGGATTACGGTCGATCACCGGGAACCAGGTGCTCTGAACCTGTATCATGAAGCGATGACCTTTCCTGAATACATGATTGATCTGGTGCAGGTCGATCACGAACTCTTCCGGCCTGCCCGGCATGAGGGGCGTCGGGTTGGAGAAACTCTTCCTGAACCTTCCGCGGAATACTTCCATCGCTACCGGCAACTGATAACCGCTCATTAGGAAATTCGCCGAGTCCCAATCCGGATATACGTCGATAAGCTTGACGATCCAGTCGGCATCGGTTCCCGTGCTCGAAGCAAAGAGATGCGCCGTGATCTGTCCGGTGACGATCACATTCTCCTGCAGGGTATCGGTGGAAAAACAGGCCACATCGGGGCGCGTGGAGGCAAAACGCTGATCGCCCACCTGCCAGGGCCGCCAATTACTGCCCGGTCCATAAGTTGCTTCAATAGGTAATGGGCGGTAAGGAACCGGTTTTTCCGGATCGCTCACATAGCTCACCGATCCTTTTTCCGCAGCCGGCTTTACGAATCCGGCTTTCTGATCAGGCCCTGCATAGAGATGCTGAATGGTTGCTTCTTTTGGCGGCCAGCTGCTGTAAGTTTTCCATTCATTGGTTCCCGTCTGAAAAGCATAAGCTTCTTCAAACCGGCCGTCGCCGATGCCCTTCAGGTAGTAATCGAACCATTTCTTTTGCAGGTCGCGGAACCAATCGGCGGTATTGCTGCCCAGGGCAATCTTTCCGATGCTGTCGGCCACCAGCCTGCTCCACTGGCCGTGAAACCAGGGGCCCAGCACAATATGATTGCGGTCGAAGCTGTCGGTCTTTTCCATGTGCGCATACATGAGCTGCGGTCCGTTGATATCCTCCTGGTCGTAATAACCGCCTACATGCAGTTGCGGCACCCGGGGGCTGGAGACATAGCTTAGCGGTGAATTCTGCTGCCAGAATGCATCGTAGTTCGGATGCTCCACGAAATGGTTCCAGGTGGGCACTTTACCGTGAAAATATTTATCGTTCACGTTTTTCAGTGAGCCGAGATGGAGATACCAGTTAAACAGGTCAAACTGGGTAAAAGGAAACTGACTATCGGTAGTATGGTCGTATTCCACTTCATAAGTGTACTCCATGCCGTAGCTGAGACGGAAGGCGCCATTGTGGTGAAAATCGTCGCCCAGGAAAAGATCGCCCATGCAGGCCTGTTCGGAAGAAGCTTTTAAAGCCGGATGCGGATCTACCGCGCCGACCAGGGCCAGCCATCCGGGATAGGAAATACCGGTGATCCCCGCCTTGCCATTGTTGTTGGGCACGTTGTGCAGCAGCCAGTCGATCGTGTCCCAGGTGTCGGTGCTTTCATCCACAGCGCCCGGGTGGGTCCGATGGATCAGGGGTTTGTGAATTTCCATGGAACCTTCGCTCTTATACTTGCCGCGTATATCCTGGAACACGAAAATATATCCGTCGGCCGCCATGTTTGAATAGGGAAACCGCTCGGTGATTTGAATGGTTCCATTTTCTTTCGGAAAGCGCGCATCGACCCCGTAAGGTGTACGCTGGATCAGAAAAGGATAGGGTTTTGAATGATCTGCCGGGCTCAGGATGATCGTGTTCAGCTTTACGCCATCGCGCATCGGGATCATCACGCTGATCTTCTCGTAGGGAATGGAAAG
Source organism: Puia sp. (assembly GCA_035548895.1). Classification (GTDB taxonomy): domain Bacteria; phylum Bacteroidota; class Bacteroidia; order Chitinophagales; family Chitinophagaceae; genus Puia. The sequence continues at coordinate 29,804 of DASZRP010000254.1, forward strand.
GGTCGGCTGTGAAAAACAGGCGAGGGTCAAAAACAGCATGGCTTGAAGGAGCAGTCCTTTTTTCATATTGCGAGCGGAGTTTAGTATTGGTTACTCGTAAATCTTAAGCCGGTTGCGCAAAGCAGCGGCTTCCTGCTGAACCTGTTTCAGCTTTTCCAGAATATGTTCCAGCGCGTCAATGCCCGGAACATTAATGTTGAGTTCGTAATAGAGCCGGCTGAAATGCTCGAGCTGCGGCATATCGTCCGGATGAATATATCCTTTAGTCTCCTGGTAGCTGATCCGGATCAGCCCATGTTCTTCCAGCGCATGAAGGAATTCAGGTTCCACCTGGTAGTAGGAACAATAGATCTCGAGCGGTATGATTTCCTGATCAGCCATTTCGGATTATTTCAGTTTCGAAAGCTCGGTGAACAGATCCCGCTGTTTTTGCGAGAGATTCTGCGGGATCAGCACATTGAAAGTGACATAAAGATCGCCGAATGAACCTTCCTGTTTGTATACCGGGAACCCTTTCCCCTTCAGTCTCGTCTTCGTACCATTCTGCGTTTCGGGTTTTACCTTCAGCCTGATCTGGCCTTCAAGCGTGTTCACCAGCACCTCTCCGCCAAGCACGGCTGTGTAAAGATCCAGGTTCACATCGGTGTACAGATCGTTGCCCACCCGCCGGAATGCAGCATCGGGAGTAACGACAAAGGTAATATAGAGATCGCCGGCAGGGCCGCCATTGGCTCCGGGACTTCCATGACCCTTAAGCTTGATCACCTGGCCGTCTTCCACGCCGGCCGGAATGGTGATGCGCACATTCTTACCATTCACGGTAAGTGTCTGCTGATGGGTCCTGGCCGCATCGCGGAGGGAAAGATGAAGCTCGGCCTGGTAGTCGGAACCGCGGTATTTAGCAGAAGACCGTCTGCCTGCCCCGGCGCCAAAAAGCTGTTCGAAGAAATCGGAATATTCCCCTTCGCCAAAATCTCCGGAGAAAGGATCGTTCGCCTGTTGAGCCGAGCCCCGCTGCTGCTGGCGGGCCTGTTCGAACTGCTCGGCCTGGGCCCAGTGCTCTCCGTACTGATCGTATTTTTTTCTCTTCTCCGGATCGCTCAGCACTTCATTGGCTTCGTTGATGAGCTGAAATCTTTTATTGGCCTCTTTATCGTTCGGGTTGAGGTCGGGATGATACTTCCTCGCCAGCTTGCGGTAAGCCTTCTTGATATCGTCGGCCGAACCGGTCTTCGGCACTTCCAGGATCTTATAGTAGTCGGTAAAAGCCATTGCTATTTATTAAACCAGCTCTTTCACAACATTCCGGATCACTTTTGGTTTTCCCAGGGTGTAATAATGCAGTACGGGTACGCCGGCTTTCTTCAGTTCCCGGCTTTGCTGGAGCAGCCATTCGGTTCCTACCTTTTCCACTTCCTCGTCGTTCCTGCATTTCATCACCGCCTCGGAAAGGTCGGACGGAATATCCACATGAAACACTTTGGGCAGCATGGTAAGCTGCTTGCGGCTCGTAATGGGTTTCAGCCCCGGGATCACCGGAATATCGATCCCGCTTTCCCGGCACGATTTCACAAAATCAAAGTATTTCTGATTGTCGAAGAACATCTGTGTCGTGATATATTCTGCCCCTGCTTCCACCTTGGCCTTAAGATGCATCATATCGGTAGCCAGGTTGGGCGATTCGAAATGCTTCTCCGGGTAGCCTGCCACGCCAATGCAAAAATCGGTCTTTCCCCCGTTCTGAATATCTTCTTCGAGATAGAGGCCATGATTAAGCGCCACAACCTGTTTCAACAGGTCCAGTGCATAGCGGTTGCCCCCAGGCTCGGGATTGAAAGAAGCCTCGTTATGAGCCGCATCGCCCCGAAGCACCAGCACATTGTTGATGCCTAAAAAATGCAGGTCGATCAGCGCGTCTTCCGTTTCCCGCCTGCCGAAGCCGCCGCAGATGAGGTGCGGCACGGCATCTACCTGATAATGGTTCACGATGGCCGCGCAGATACCCACGGTACCCGGCCTTTTGCGCACTTCCACTTTCTCGAAAGTGCCGTCGGCCTTTTTCTTGAACATGGTCTCGCTGCGGTGATAGGTCACGTTGATAAATGCAGGTTTGAACTCCATCAGGGGATCGAGGTGATCGTAAATGGAGTTGATGGTCTTGCCCTTCAGCGGAGGAAGTATTTCGAAAGAAACAAGAGTTCCCTTCGCCTCCCGGATATGTTCTATAACCTTCATCAGTATTGGCTTTCGCTCTTATTTTTCGGATTGCAAACTTAGTTTAATCGCATTAGAACACAAGGGGTTGTTAAACTATTTTAAATTGGAACGTTTCCCTTTTCTTCTGGTATTTTTGTTCCAAATTCCATTCGCTTGAGCCTGACCATCTATACCAAAGACCTCGTGAAGAGATACAGCAGCCGGACCGTGGTGGACCAGGTCTCCGTGAACGTGAAGCAGGGTGAGATCGTTGGCCTGCTGGGCCCGAACGGCGCAGGCAAAACCACCACGTTCTATATGGTGGTGGGACTGATCAAACCCGATGAAGGCGAAGTATTTCTGAACGAGGAAGATATTACCCGACTGCCCATGTACAAGCGGGCGCAGCTCGGGCTGGGCTATCTGCCGCAGGAGGCTTCGGTGTTCCGGAAGCTTTCCGTGGAAGACAACCTGAAGGCCATCCTCGAAATGACCAAACTCACCCGCCAGGAGCAGCGCGACAAGCTGGAATCCCTGCTCGATGAATTCCGCCTGCACCATGTGCGCAAGAATAACGGCGACTCCCTGAGCGGCGGCGAGCGCCGGCGTACTGAAATCGCCCGCGCCCTGGTGGTCGACCCCAAATTCATTCTACTGGATGAACCGTTCGCCGGGGTAGATCCCATTGCGGTGGAAGACATCCAGGCCGTGGTGGCCCGCCTGAAATACAAGAATATCGGCGTGCTGATCACCGACCATAACGTAAACGAAACCCTCTCCATCTGCGACCGCGCCTACCTGCTGATCGAAGGCAAGATCTTCAAGCACGGGACTGCCGAAGAGCTGGCGGCCGATGAACAGGTTCGCCGTCTTTACCTGGGCCGCAATTTCGAATTGAAACGAAAAGACTATCTTCACGAAGAAGCGTCCAGACCCGTTATCTGAGACCTTCCCCACAACCACTAAAATTTTTGTTCCGCAGTGAAATTGCTTAGCCCGGCCATATCACGCCTGGCCAGAATGCGTCTCTGGCAGATCGAGCGCTGGGTGCTTGAGCCCGTCGCCGTTCAGCGGGAAGTGCTGCAGGACCTGGTCACTTCTGCCCAGTACACGGAATTCGGACGCAAATACGGATTCTCGAAACTCTTTTCAGCCAAAGCCTTCAAGGAAGCCGTTCCCATTCACGAATACAACGACCTGAAACCTTATTTCCAGCGCATCATGCAGGGAGAAGAGAACCTGCTCTGGAATACGCCCATCAACTGGTTCGCCAAGAGCAGCGGCACCACCAGCGATAAGAGCAAGTTTATCCCCGTGAGTGAAGAAAGCCTCCAGGACTGCCACTACCGCGGCGCCAAGGACGTGCTGACCATGTACTACCAGTTTCATCCCGACTCCGACCTGCTCACGGGCAAAGGCCTGGTGATCGGGGGAAGTCATACCATTAACCAGTTCAACGAAGAAGTGCAATACGGCGACCTGAGCGCCGTGCTGCTGCAGAATTCACCGCTCTGGAGCAACTGGATACGCACGCCCGACCTGCATATTGCGCTGCTTGACGAATGGGAGGAGAAGATCGAAAAGCTGGCCCGGAATACCAGACCCGAGAACGTGACCTCCATGTCCGGAGTGCCCACCTGGACGCTCGTGCTCATCAAGCGGATCCTCGATATCACCGGCAAGAGCTGCCTGCTCGATGTATGGCCCTCCCTCGAACTATATATTCACGGCGGCGTTTCGTTTACCCCCTACCGTGAACAATTCGAAAGACTGATCGGGGCCGGCATCAACTACCTCGAAATGTATAACGCCAGCGAAGGATTCTTTGCGGCGCAGGACTATCCCGGGGGAGACGGCATGCTGCTCTTCACTAACCATGGCATTTTTATGGAATTCATGCCGGCGGAAGAGTATGGGAAATCAGACCCGCAGACCGTAGGCCTTAACAAAGTCATTATCGGAAAAAACTATGCGCCGGTGATCAGCACCAACGGCGGCCTCTGGCGTTACCTGCTCGGCGACACCATTCAGTTCACTTCCCTCAGGCCCTACCGCATCCGTGTGAGCGGCCGCCTCAAGCATTATATCAATGCCTTCGGCGAAGAGCTGATCGTAGACAATGCCGACAAGGCCATCGTAAAAGCCGCGGATAAAACAGACGCGATTGTGAATGATTACACGGCTGCACCGGTTTATTTCGGCGATCATAGCAACGGCGCACACGAGTGGCTGATCGAATTCGAAAAAGAACCGGCTTCACTGGCGGCTTTTGCCCAGGAGCTCGATAAAGCCCTGAAGGAGCTCAACAGCGACTACGAGGCAAAACGGTATAAAGATATTGCCCTGCGTTCCCCGATTATCAAATCACTGCCCAAAGGATTATTCACGAACTGGCTTCGCAGCAAGGGCAAGCTTGGCGGCCAGCATAAAGTACCACGGCTCAGCAACGACCGGAAATACGTGGATGAGATCCATGAACTGCTCAACGCAGCTGCGCGCTGACCTTATCTGCGGTACCCGCCATGCCGGCAATCGCCAGGCTCACAAAAGAAGCAGTATAGAACAGGTACCCGTAGGGCACGTCGATGAATTGAAAGAAGACGAGCAGGCTTAGCTTTAAAGTAGCTAAAGAAATATTGTTGAACCGGAAAGTCTTCCGCAGGCAAAGCAGCGCGAAGGCTAACGGGATCAGAAAACTGCCATCAACCAGCGCCTGGTGAAGTTGCACCGTACGATGGGGACCGAAGAACTTCGCGAGACCGGGATTCAGCCAGAACACTTCGGGCGTGTCGTGCCATACCCGGGAAGCAAAAGCGATATAGTCGCCCGGCAGATGAATCAATTGCTGAACCGGTATGGTTCCAAACGGGATCAGAAAAAAAAGAAGGAAACAACCAATGCCGATTGCCGAAAACAGGAAGGCCTGTTTATATCGTTTCCGTGTAAGCAGGATGAGCAGAAAAGGCAATACCCAGCCGATCATGCAGTAGCGGCTCAGCAGGCAAAGCGAAGCGCTGACGGCAATGAAATAAATATTTCCCGATGCGATGGCAAAGCAAAGCATCACGTGAAAAAGGATCACGGGCCCTTCTTCGCTCAGGGTAATCACTCCATGAATATCATTGCGCGCGAAAATCCACCAGAAAAGCAGAGCGGAAACGGCAATTGTCAGCCACCCGTAAAGATTGCGTTTCGTCAGTCGCAGGAAAAAGAGAAAAGCGCTAAAGCAGCTCAGTAAACAGGCGACCGTGATCCATCGCATATCGAATCCGAAATGTACGGCAGACAGGTAGGGCAGCCACATGGCCGGAAGATAGCCGGGATGTGTACCATTCCATATTTCAGAAATTGGATCATAAACCTGTTTCCAGTGCCCGCTTAAAAAACGTTCATTCATCACCCGGATTACCGGTAACATATCAGCGTAATCCGTATCGATCGGAATTTCTTCCAGCCAGTATCGGGCAGTGACCCAGGCTAACAATACCATTAACAGGGCAAGCGCCCATTTCACCCGAATGCCAAAGGGATCGGACACGCTCCGAATATTTAGCCGGATCTCCGGCAGCCAGAGCAGGGCGACGATAAAACCCATTCCGGCCATCAGGTAAAGCACCGATGCAATTCCCGCGTTCGATCCCAGCAGCAATCCATAGCTGCCGAAAAATGTTTCCGCCGCGAAACATATCCATAAGAGTTTCTTTGGAACTTTGCCGTCCATGCAAATGAAAATGGTTAAATTAATGTTTTTTGTTCAGAGGCAACCGACGAGTTTATATATTTGACAATCATTAAGGCACCCGCATGAAACTATTAGAAGGCAAAACCGCGATCATTACCGGAGCATCCCGGGGAATCGGAGAAGCCATTGCCCTGAAGCTCGCTGCTCACGGCGCGCAGATCGCGTTTACCTTTCTCTCCAGCGAAGAAAAAGCAAAAGCTTTAGAAGAAAAACTGAAAATCCTTGGCGTAAAAGCCAAAGGCTATAAAAGCGATGCCGGCTCCTATGAAGCCTGCGAGCAGTTCGTGAATGAAGTGGTGAAGGAATTCGGGACGGTAGACATCTGCGTGAACAATGCCGGTATTTCAAAAGACAATCTCCTGCTTCGCCTCAGTCCCGAACAATGGGACGAAGTGATGAACACAAACCTCAAGAGCGTGTACAATATGACCAAACAGGTGATCCGCCCCATGATGAAGGCAAAGAAGGGCTCGATCATCAATATGAGCTCCATCATCGGCCTGCGCGGCAATGCGGGGCAGTCCAGTTATGCCGCCTCCAAAGCCGGCATCATCGGGTTCACCAAATCGATCGCCCATGAGCTCGGCAGCCGCAACGTTCGCTGCAATGCCATTGCGCCGGGTTTCATCGAGACCGACATGACGCATTATCTCAAAGACGAAGAAGGATCCAAATCTTTTCTCGCAAAAATTCCTATGGGCCGGTTCGGTAGCGCAGAGGAAATTGCAGATACTGCGCTTTTCCTTGCTTCGGACCTCAGCAGCTATGTCACCGGGCAGGTGATCAGCGTTTGCGGCGGTCTGAACATCTGAGCAGCCGGTTCAACAGAAACAAAATTCTTTAAGCGTTAAATCCGGGATGATGATCACGATAAACAAACTGCTGCACGACAACAAAACCTGGGCAAACGAAAAGACGGAAGCCGATCCTGAATACTTTGAACGCCTTTCCAAACTGCAGACACCGGAGTTTCTCTGGATCGGTTGTAGCGACAGCCGCGTTCCCGCCAACGAAATCACGGGTACGCAGCCCGGGGAGATATTTGTCCACCGCAATATCGCCAACCTTGTCATTCATACGGATGTCAACCTGCTCAGCGTACTGGAATTTGCCGTGGTGCATCTGAAGGTAAACCATGTGATCGTTTGCGGCCATTACGGCTGCGGCGGCATCCGTGCAGCGATGACGAACCACGACTTCAAACAGGTGCTGAACATGTGGCTGAGAAATATTAAGGATGTTTACCGCCTGCATCGACAGGAAATCGAAGCCATTGCCGATCCGAAGAAAAGAGAAGACCGCCTTGTTGAGTTAAATGTGCAGGAACAGGTGCAGCACCTGGCAAAGACTTCCATCATCCAGAGAGCCTGGCAGTACCGCCAGGGGCCACATCTGCACGGATGGGTGTATGGCCTGCAGGATGGCCTCCTGCACCAGGTATTTTACATGGCGCCCAACACGCCGGTAGACGATCTTTATCGTTACCATGACCTGAAGCCGGAATAAGCATCGGCAAAGAAGAAGTTCGGATTTTCAGACTTTAGCGCTCACTTTCCTGATCGCTGCCTGGGCTACGGCGCCAAGCACCAGCCTTCCGCTGATCTTCGCACGCTCGGCAAGCAGATGATCCCAATGATTCGTGCCTTCCCAGAATACTTTTTTCATTTCATGCATGGCTTCCGCACTGGAGTGAACCAGATGGTCGGCAAGCCTGGCTATGGATTCATCCATCAGTTCCGCGTTGGTATGCACTTCAGCGTAAAGTCCGCGTGATTTGGCCCATTCTGCTGTTCGCCAGGAAGAAGCGTCGATGGCTAATTGCGAAAAAGCGGAGTGGCCGATCTTGCGCTCCACGGGGGGCCCGATCACGAAAGGGCCAATACCTAATGAGAGTTCGCTGAGCCTTACTTCTGCACCGGTTAAAGCAATAGCATAGTCGGAAGCAGCAATGAGCCCAAGCCCTCCGCCAACAGCCTTGCCCTGCACCCGGCAGATAATAAACTTGGGGCATTTTCGCATGCTGTTGATGACATGCGCAAAACCGCTGAAGAAATCCTCCCCTTCCTGCGCGGTTTGTATGCGTGATAATTCCGCGAAGGAAGCGCCTCCGCAGAAAGCCCGGTCGCCTGCCGAACGAAGCAGGATCAGCTTCACTTCATCGTCCAGCCCGGCACTATGGATCTGCGTAGCCAGTTCGCTCAGCAGATCCCCCGGAAGGGAATTGCTTTGCGGGCTATAAAATTCGATGGTCATGGACAGTCCATGACGCTCCGTTCTTACATAGCCCTGTTGATTTCCGCTCATATCGCTTGCTTTTTTCTAACCATCGTGAGGATCATGGCAATCATCGCCGATTCGCCGGTTTCGTCGTAAGCGTCCACCTGCCATTTCACAATGCCCTTGGGGATCGTATCTCCTCCCTTCAACTCCTGGTCTATCTTCTCCTTGCAGGTTAGCCTCACCCCAATCGTCGCCCCGGGATATACCGGCTTTACAAAACGGCATTCTTCAATGCCGTAGTTCAGCAATACCGGTCCTTTGGCGGCATCGACGAACAATCCCGCGGCCGCGCTTAAGATAAAATAACCATGCGCTACCGGTCTTTCAAAAATGGTGCCTTCCAAAGCTGTCGCATCCGTATGCGCATAGAAATGGTCCCAGCTCAGGTTGGCAAACTGCGCGATATCCGATTCCGTGATCGTGCGCTTATGCGTCACCACCGTATCGCCGATCTGCAGCTCTTCGAAATATTTCCTGAAAGGATGCTGCTCACTGATGATCTGCTCCGCGTTGGGCTGGTAGACTTCCGTGATCGTCGTAATGCTGGTAGGCGAACCCTGTATGGCCACCCGTTGCATATAATGCTTCACGCCGCGCACACCACCCATCTCCTCTCCGCCGCCTGCGCGGCCCGGACCGCCATGCACCAGCATGGGCAAGGGTGAACCATGTCCCGTGCTTTCCTTTGCACAGTCACGATTAAGTACGAGTATCCGGCCATGATACGTTGCAGCGCCCAGCACATATTGTTTCGCGATGCGATCGTCGCCTGTTACAATCGTACTGCAGAGCGATCCCCTTCCCTTCTTCGACAGGGCAATCGCTTCTTCTGTCGTTTTATAGGGCATCAGCGTGCTCACGGGACCAAAGGCTTCGATGCTGTGCGAGGCTTCGCCGGAAAAGGGTTTCTCGTTCAGCAAAAGGAGAGGACTGATGAACGCGCCATTCGCCGCATCGGCATCGACAACTTCCACGCTGTCTAACGAGCCATAGATCAGTTGCGATGAGGCCAGCAATTGCTGCACCTGCGTCCGCACTTCCTTTCGCTGATCCTGACCAGCCAATGAGCCCATGCGCACTTTTTCATTCGCAGGATTGCCGATCACTGTTTGCGCTAATGCTTTCCCGATCGCTTTTCCCATCTCTTCAATCCGGTTCTCCGGAACAAAGATCCTGCGTATCGCCGTGCATTTCTGCCCCGCTTTCACAGTCATTTCCTTTCTCACTTCTTTGACGAAAATATCCCATTCGGGATCCGACGGACTTACATCCGCTCCCAGCACAATGCAGTTCAGCGAATCGGCTTCCATGGTAAAGGAAACATTCTCGCGTAAAATATGGGGATTGGATTTGAGCTTAAGTCCTGTGGACGCCGAACCGGTAAAAGTCACTGTATCCTGCGCGGTGAGCAGATCGAGCAGGTTGCCTGTGCTGCCGCAAATAAGTTGCAAAGCGCCTGCAGGCAGAATGCCGGATGCATGAATTTCCCGCACCACGGCTTCCGTAAGAAAAGACGTAACCGTTGCAGGCTTCACAATCGCGGGCACTCCCGCCAGCAGGTTCACCGCGATCTTTTCCAGCATGCCCCAGACAGGAAAATTATAAGCGTTGATATGAATGGCCACGCCTTCTTTCGGCACCAGCAGGTGATGGCCCATGAAGCTGTTCTGTTTGCTCAAATTCACCGGTTCTCCATCGGTGCAATAAGGCAGGTCGGGAAATTTTCTCCGGAGCGCGGCATAGGAAAAGAGATTGCCGATACCGCCTTCAATATCGATCCAGCTGTCGGCCTTCGTAGCGCCCGTCTGATAGCTGAGCTGATAAAATTTTTCGAGATGCTGTTGCAGGTGGAGAGCTAACGCTTTGAGCATGCGCCCTCTTTCGTGGAAGCTCATGCTGCGCAGAGCGGGATTGCCCTTGAGGCGCGCATAATCGAGCATTTCCTGAAAATCGATGCCGCCACTACCGGCCTCGTATAAGGGCTTTCCGGTAACGGCGTCAAAGAGTGTCTGCGTTGCTCCGGTTCCTTCCACCCATCTGCCTGCAATATAATTTCCAAGCTTTTTCATCCTGATTCAGATTGTCCGGATGGCGTCGGTTCAGTAGTGCAGTTTTCAGGTTACGGATGAACCGTATTACCAGCCGAGTATCCAGGCAAAGATAAGCGGGGCGACGATGGTCGCGTCGCTTTCCACAATGTATTTAGGCGTATGGATATCCAGCTTGCCCCAGGTGATCTTTTCGTTGGGCACCGCGCCGGAATAAGAGCCATACGAAGTGGTAGAATCCGAGATCTGGCAGAAATAGCTCCAGAACGGCACATCATGCCATTCCAGGTCCTGGTACATCATGGGCACCACGCAAATGGGGAAATCGCCCGCAATGCCTCCGCCGATCTGGAAGAAACCGACGCCCTTGCCTCCTGAATTCCTGCGGTACCAGTCGCTCAACCAGACCATGTACTCGATACCGCTCTTCATGGTGGTGGGCTTCAATTCTCCCTTAACGATATAAGAAGCGAAAATATTTCCCATGGTGCTGTCTTCCCATCCGCCAACCACGATGGGCAGGTTCTTCTCCGCGGCGGCGATCATCCAGCTGTCCTTCACATCGATCTCATAGCCCGGCTTCATCACTTCGCTAAGCAGCAGCTTGTACATGAATTCGTGCGGGAAATACCGCTCGCCTTTCTGATCGGCATCCTTCCAGAGCTTTACGATATGCTGCTGGATCTTGCGAAATGCTTCTTCTTCCGGGATGCAGGTGTCCGTTACCCGGTTCAACCCTTTCTCTAACAACTCCCATTCCTGCTGCGGCGTAAGATCGCGATAGTGCGGCACTCTTTTATAGTGGGTATGCGCCACGAGGTTCATGATATCTTCTTCGAGGTTGGCGCCCGTACAGGAGATGATATGTACTTTATCCTGGCGGATCATCTCCGCCAGCGACACGCCCAGCTCCGCCGTGCTCATGGCCCCGGCCAGGGTGACCATCATTTTTCCGCCTTCAGCTAAGTGCTGCTCATAGCCTTTGGCTGCATCCACAAGCGCTGCTGCATTGAAATGTCTGTAATGATGCTCGACAAACTGGGATACTGGTCCTTTTTTCATGTGCTGTTGATTGGACCGCAAAAATAATTTTTTTTGACCCCTTCTTCAAAATAATCCGGCAAGCCGGGAAATGTTAATTTTATAAAAATCATTTGTGAAAAAACAAATACTTTTCTTCTTTGCGATCGCTTTATCGCTTGTCGCGAAACCCCAATCCATTACCGGAACCTGGCAGGGACTGCTTACGGTAGGGGCGCAGAAGCTTCGGCTTGTTTTTCATGTTCGCGCCGATTCCGACGGCAGATACTTGTCTACTTTCGACAGTCCCGACCAGGCCGCTTTCGGACTGCCCTGCAGCGAAACACAGGTTAAGGGTGACAGTATCGAAATGATCATTAAGACGATCAATGGCGGCTATCGCGGACAATGGGATCATGCAGACCGAATCAGTGGAAACTTTTTCCAGAACGGCGCGCAGTTCTCCACGCCGCTCGCGCGTTCAACCGATACCGCTGCCAAAGTGATTGTTAGACCGCAAACGCCCAAGCCCCCTTTCCCGTATAAAAGCGAAGACCTCGAATACGATGATCCGGCAACCGGCAACCACTACGGCGCTACATTAACCTTGCCTCCCGGCGCAGGTCCTTTCCCCGCAGCGATCCTCATTACCGGCAGCGGTCAGCAGGACCGCGATGAAACACTTTTTGGTCATAAGCCTTTCGCGGTGATCGCCGACTATCTCACGCGCCGGGGCTATGCGATATTGCGCGTGGACGACCGTCAGATGGGTCGCAGCACGGGGGACGTAGCCAAAGCCACGACCCGCGACTTTGCCAACGACGTGGAAGTAAGTTTCCGCGAACTGCGCAAAAGGAAGGATGTGAATCCGTCGAAGATCGGGCTCATCGGGCATAGCGAAGGAGGGCTGATCGCCGACATGGTGGCTGCGGAAAATAAGGACGTCGATTTCATTATCATGTTAGCGGGACCGGGATTAAAGGGAATCGATCTGCTCTCGCTGCAGCAGGAAGCCATCCTGCGATCGAATGGAACGCCGCCGGAAATAGCGGAGGCATTTAAAAATGGCAGCCTGGGCATTATGCAAGCCGTTATTTCTTCTCCGGATACCAGCAGGCAGATGCAGGCTGCCTGGACTTCCTTTACCTCCTGGAAGAACAGCACGCCGCCGGAGGTCACCAGAGCGCTCGGCTATCATGGCGACAGCAGTGCAAAGATCTTCGTGCAGCAACAGGTGGAAGGGTTGAACAAACCCTGGATGCGCTATTTTCTGCAAACGGACCCGGCAGATTATATCAGCAAGCTGCATTGCAAAGTACTTTCCCTGAATGGAAGCCGAGATGTGCAGGTTGTCCCCGATCAAAATCAGGCTGCTATTCGTGAAGCCCTGAAGAAAAGCAGCGTGACGAATGCAACCGTTGAAAAGCTGGACGGGCTGAACCATTTGTTCCAGCATTGCAAAACCTGCGTAACGACAGAATACGGCCAGCTTGAAGAAACCTTCGCGCCGGAAGCCCTGCAGATCATGGGTGACTGGCTCGATAAAAACGTGAAGTAAAGTGAACTACCTGGCCCATGCCTGGCTTTCTTTTGGTGATCCGGATATCCTTACGGGAAATCTGATCAGCGATTTTGTGAAAGGGAAAAAGAAATTCGATTACCCGAAGCCAATACAAAACGGCATCACCCTGCATCGCCTGATCGACGACTACACCGATCATCATCCTGCCACCGCCGAAGCCAAACAGATCCTGAAGCCATCGGCCGGCGCGTATGCCGGCAGCTTTATCGACATCGTGTACGATCATTTCCTGGCCAACGACCTGCATGAATTTGAAACGGATACCGACCTGGCGAACTTTGCAGCAAAGACTTACGATCAGCTCGATACCCGGAAAGCGCTGCTGCCGGACAACTTCGAAAAATTCTTCTTCTATATGCGCCGTCAGAACTGGCTCTTCAACTATCGCTTCACAGAAGGCATTCATCGCAGTTTCCAGGGACTGGCTCATCGCGCGAAGTATATGGATAACGCGGAACCGGTGTTCCAGGCCTTTCTCGACGAATATGAACCGTTAAGAAACTGCTATGAACTCTTCTTTCCTGCAGTGAAGGCTTTTGCCTACAACGAGTTGCTTTATCTTCGCGTTTAATTGATCTGTTATGAAAAGCATGATTTTCAGCCTGGCCTTTATTTGCTGTTCTGCCATCGCCAGCGCGCAATCCACTACGCAATCCCCGCTCGATCAATCGCCGATGGATATGAGCTATTATCCCGTCAACTACCCCATCCTCAAAATTCAACATAAGGCCGATGCGCCGCTTATTGCCCGGGTGATCTATGGCCGCCCGCAGAAAAAGAACCGGGTTATTTTCGGCGACCTGGTGCCTTATCACAGCGTCTGGCGTCTCGGAGCCAATGAAGCCACGGAGATCGAATTCTTCCGCGACGTGAAAATCAACAATAAAAAAATACCCAAAGGGAAGTATACCCTTTATGCCATTCCCGATACGGCGCAATGGACACTGATCCTGAATACGGAGACCGACACCTGGGGCGCTTTTGGCTACGATGCGAAGAAAGACGTGCTTCGCCTCGACCTGCCGGTAAAAAAACTCAGCGATACGGTCGACATATTTACGGTCAATTTTGAAGGCGACGATAAAAACAAGACCAGCCTGAGCATGTCCTGGGATAACTGCCAGGTCTCCATGCCCATCAGCTGGTAACTAAAACTCATTACGATGAAATTTGCTACCCGCGTTATCCATGCCGGCATGGAGCCCGATCCATCTACCGGAGCTATTATTCCACCGGTTTACCAGACCTCCACTTTTGTACAGGCGGCGCCGGGAGACAATAAAGGATATGAATATGCGCGTTCCCGGAACCCTACACGTACAGCGCTTGAAACCGCATTGGCTAATATCGAGAATGCCCGCTTTGCGCTGAGCTTCGGCAGCGGCGTGGCTGCTTCCGACGCTGTGATCCGTTTGCTGGTTCCCGGCGACGAAGTGATCGCGGCAAACGATATGTATGGAGGAACCTTCCGTCTTTTTTCCAAGGTATTCGAAAAAGCTGGAATTCATTTTCACTATGTGAACATGCAGGAACCGGAGAATATCCGGTCACTCGTTACTGCGAAGACAAAGTTGATTTGGACAGAAACACCGACCAATCCGCTGATGAATATCGTGGACCTTGAAGCCGTATCCCGTATTGCGAAAGAAAAAAAACTCCTGCTCTGCGTCGACAATACCTTCGCCTCGCCCGCCCTGCAGAACCCGCTTGACCTCGGTGCGGATATAGTAGTCCATTCCGCCACCAAATACCTCGGCGGCCACAGCGACGTGATCCACGGATGCCTTATGCTCAACGACCAGGCTCTTTACGATCAGCTCTACTTCATCCAGAAATCATGCGGCGCCGTTCCCGGTCCCCAGGACTGTTTCCTCGTGCTGCGCGGGATCAAGACCCTGCAACTGCGTATGGAAAGGCATTGCGAAAACGGGGCTCTCATTGCCCACGCGCTGCGCAAGAACGCCAAAATAGCGAGGGTCTACTGGTGCGGTTTCGAAGATCATCCCGGCTATGCCATCGCCAAAAAACAAATGCGCGGCTTCGGCGGCATGATCAGCTTTGAGCTAAAGGATGATCGTCCCGAAGAAGTGAAGCGCGTGCTTTCTTCCACTCATCTCTTCTCGTTAGCGGAAAGTCTTGGTGGTGTCGAATCCCTGATCAGCCACCCTGCTTCCATGACCCATGCTTCCATACCCCGCGAGGAACGAGTTAAGAATGGCCTCCCCGACGGATTGATTCGCATCAGTGTCGGGATTGAGGATGCAGAGGATTTGATCGAGGATTTGAATAAAACGATTGGATAGAACGGCGCCGGAATATTATGAAACATTTCCTATTTACAATTCTCATAGGGACTTTTTTTAGCGATTTGAACGGTCAAATAGTATTTTCAAACGATGACTGTAAACTAACGTTCGAAAAAAGAAATAACGCCACAAATCTTATCTGCTCAGATTCAACAATATCCATAAAGTTCGAGCTAAAGCACAATGTGATTCCAACGGGGGAAAATAATTTTGTCATGGTCGACAGTCAGGTTATACAAGTCATTCCTATAAAATTTGATGGTTATAAATACGACGCCCCCAACCTGGACACGAATAATCAAAAGAAACTCCTTGACATTTATTCGCGATACGAATTGAACTATTTTAAAACCGATCTCAATGTCGAAGTAATAAATCCAAACAGCCAATGGGTTGTAACAAATTCCAAGAGGGGTTGGTTCGTTTGGTATTTTCGAGTTGGCGAGATACCCCTGCAAGTAGACAAGCGAATAAGAATCCAGCTTCTTGCCTCAACAGTCATTTCAAATAAAATTATTACGGTAAATGCTCCTATACAATCTGACGAGGACTTTACGAAAGCAGGACTAATTGTAAA
Source organism: Puia sp. (assembly GCA_035548895.1). Lineage (GTDB taxonomy): Bacteria > Bacteroidota > Bacteroidia > Chitinophagales > Chitinophagaceae > Puia. The sequence goes on from DASZRP010000254.1 coordinate 45,555, forward strand.
TGAAATGATGGAGACTTTAACTATCACAAAGCAGTAACGTAGTAAAACAATGTTTAACCTTACCAATTCTCATTTTGGCAATTACGTTGTCTAATACCGCAGTCGGGCAATATGTTTCGCATTACACCGAAAAGCATGGAGTACTGCCAACTGTCATCTGTCAACAAATTTTATATCATACTCCAGTTCCGGATCAATATTCTGTTCCTCCACCTTCTTCGCTTTTTCCATAAGCTCGTCATGATGATCCTTTAGCCAGGCGAGACGTTTTTTCCCGTACGACATCCGCGTGAAGAGTACGAAGAGGACCGGCACGATAAAAATGGCTAATGTGGAAGACGCGATCATGCCGCCGAGCACCGTGAACCCGATCGTATTGCGCGACGCGCGCCCCGCACCAGTAGCGAGGGCCAGGGGCAGCACGCCCAGAATGAAAGCGAGGGATGTCATGATGATGGGCCGCAGCCGAAGTCGCACGGCATCGAGGGTGGATTGCAGCAGATCCTCGCCACGGTCAACGCGAATCTTGGCAAACTCCACGATGAGAATAGCGTTCTTCGCCGAGAGACCGATCAGCGTAATTAACCCGATCTGCGCATATACATTGTTGGTCAGCGGCGGAATGCAGGTCAACGCCAGGATGGCGCCAAAAGCGCTGATGGGCACGGCCAGCATCACTGAAAGCGGCACCGACCAGCTTTCATACAAAGCGGCAAGGAAGAGAAAGACGAAGATAATGCAGAAGCCGAATATATAAATGGTGAGCGATCCCGCTTTGATCTCTTCGTAACTCAGTCCCGAGAAATCATAAGTGTATCCGCGCGGCAGCTCTTTGGCGGCCAGCTCACGCAAGGCCTGGATGCTTTGCCCGCTGCTATAGCCGGCAGGAATGGAGCCGTCCACTTCAGCGGACCGGAAGATATTGAAATGCGAGATCAATGGCGCGGCAATATCCGGTTTGTAGCTGATCAGCGTGCTCAGCGGCACCATTTCACCCATTTGGTTGCGCACGTAATACTTATTCATTTCGGAGATGAGGGCCCGGTACATGGTGTCGGCCTGTACCACCACATGGTAGGTCTGATGATAAAGTGTGAAATTGTTCACGAAGAGGCTGCCCATATAAGCCTGCATGGTGGTGAACACATCGGAAATATTCACTCCCAGTTTCTGGCATTTCTCGCGATCCACAGTCAGGTTATAGCTGGGAGTATGCGCCGAGAAATAGCAGAAGGCCGTGGAGGTAGCCGGCACTTTTTTCGCAGCAGCCACAAATCGGCTCACCACTTTCTCAAACGTATGGATATCGTCGGTCGAATTCCCCTGCTCGATCTGCATCGCGAAACCGGCGGCAATGCCAATGCCGCGGATCGGCGGCGGCGGGATCACCACCACATTGGCATTCTTGATACCCGCACGCAACGCGCCCCGCTTGATCACATCCATCAGCCCGGGCAGCTTGGTCTCCGGCGTCGTTCGCTCGTCCCAGGGTTTCAGCATCACGAACATGGATCCGGAGTTGGAAGTGGCGCCCCCGTTCAGAATATTGAAGCCCGACACGGCGGTATAATGCAGGATGCCCGGCGTTTCACTCACCACCTTCATCAGCTTGTTCATCACCGCCACCGATTGCGTCGTAGCCGAAGCGTCGGGCAACTGATAAGTGATCAGCAAACGGCCGCCATCTTCCATCGGCACAAATCCCGAAGGCTTGGTGCGAAACATAAAATAGGCGCCGAGACAAATACACAAAAGAATGACCACCACCAGGGGCGAGTAGCGGATGCTTCGCCTCACGCCATTGGTGTATTTCCTGGTGAACCGGTCGAACCATTTATCGAAACGAAAAAAGAATTTATCGAAGAGATTGGATTGCTTCTCCACCGTAGAGGGTCGCAACAGCAAAGTGCAGAGCGCCGGCGTGAGCGATAATGCAACAAAAGCCGAAAGGATCACCGAGATCGCTATGGTGATCGCGAACTGCTGATATAAACGGCCCACAATGCCAGGAATAAATCCGACAGGTACAAAAACAGCAGCGAGGATCAGCGCAATCGCGATTACCGGCGCAGAGATATCCTTCATCGCGTGATAAGTCGCTTCCTTGGGCGACATCTTCTGTTCGTCGATATAATGCTGCACCGCCTCCACCACGATGATCGCATCGTCCACCACAATCCCGATAGCCAGCACGAAGCCGAACATGGTGAGGGTATTGATGGTGAACCCGAGCGGAATAAAGAAACAGAAAGTCGCCAGGATCGATACAGGAATGGCGAGTATGGGTATGATCGCCGATCGCCAGTTCTGCAGGAAGAGAAAGACCACCACGGCTACCAGTCCCAGCGCTTTCAGCAGCGTGCCCACCACTTCCTGCATGGAGACCTTAATGATCGTCACCGATTCGAAGGGGACGACATAGTCCACATCGGTCGGAAAGGATTTCCTGAGCTGCTTCAATGCAGCATAGACATTATCGGCTGTTTCCAGGGCATTGCTACCGGGCGTCTGATACACCATCAGCAGGGAGCAGCGGTTGCCGTCAACAAAAGCATTGCTGGAGAAAGTGAACTTGCCCAGTTCTACGCGGGCCACGTCTTTCAGGTAGACCAGGGTTCCTGTATGGGGATTGCTTTTCACCACAATGTTCTCGTAGTCGCTGGCCTTGCTTAGCATGCTATTCACCAGTATGCTGATCTCCTGCGTCTGGTCTGCCGGCTGCGGCGGCGCGCCCACCGCGCCTGCGGCGACATATACATTCTGTGAATTCAGGGCAGCCGTTATATCGGAGGGCGTGAGGTTATACGAAGCCATCTTCTCCGGGTTCATCCAGATGCGCATGCTGAACTGGTCAGTGCGGGCGCTCACGTCCCCTACCCCTGGTACGCGCAGAATGGCATTCTCGATGAACACGCTGGTGTAGTTATCGAGAAAAGTAATATCGTGTGTGTGTTTGGGTGAGTAGATCGCGATCAGCAGGAGCTGGTCGGGATTGCTGGCCCGCACCGTTAGTCCCAGCCGGCTAACCAAGGAGGGTAGCAAGGGCTTGGCTATGCCGACGCGGTTCTGCACGTTCAGCGCCGCAATATGCACATTGGTCCCGATGCTATAAGTGACCCGGATATTCACGCCACCGGAATTGGTGCTCGTGCTCGTCATGTATTCCATGCCGGGCGTACCGTTGATCTGCTCTTCGATGGGAATAGCGACTGTCTGCTCGACGGTCTGCGCGTCGGCTCCGGTATAGGAACCATTCACCGACACGCTGGGCGGCGAGATATTCGGGTACTGGTCGACCGCGAGATTGAAAATGCAGATGATGCCCGCGATGCTAAGCACCAGGGAAACCACGATAGCGGTCACCGGCCTCTTGATGAAGGTGCTCGCGATCATGTCGTCTTCGGTTTTAACGCTTCCCGCGAGTGGGCGATCTCATATTCCAGCTCAGGGTCGATGCCCTGCTGTTCCACTTTCCTTGCCCGCTCCATCAATTCTTCATGATGCGCTTTCAGCCATTCCAGTTTTTCTTTGCCATAGGAAACGCGGGTAATGACGACAAACAATACCGGCACAATAAAAATAGCCAGCGTCGAAGCGGCGGTCATCCCGCCCAGTACGGTAAATCCAATCGTTCTCCTCGCCACGGCGCCGGCGCCTGTAGCCAATACCAGGGGCAATACGCCGAGAATGAAGGCCAGGGAGGTCATGATGATGGGACGCAAACGCAGCTTCACGGCATCGAGGGTGGACTGTAACAGATCCTCGCCCCGGTCTACCCGGATCTTCGCAAACTCGACGATCAGGATGGCATTTTTGGCCGCAAGGCCGATCAATGTGATGAGGCCGATCTGCGCATATACATTGTCCGTTAGAGAGGGGACGAAGATCAGCGTGAGGATAGCGCCGAAGGCGCCGATGGGAACGGCCAGCAACACAGAGAAGGGCACTGACCAGCTCTCATACAATGCCGCCAGAAAGAGGAACACGAACGTAATCGAGAATAAAAAGATATAGATGGTGGTTGAACCGGCGCGGATCTCTTCATAGCTCAGTCCCGAGAACTCATAATTATATCCTGTCGGCAGCACCCGGTTGGCAATGGAAACGAGGGAATCGGTGGCCTGTGTACTGCTGAAGCCGGTATTCGAAGCTCCGTCGATCTCCGCCGAGCGGAAAATATTGAAATGTGAGATCAGCGGCGCGGTTTCCGTGGGATGGTAACTGATCAGCGTACCCAGGGGCACCATGGCGCTGTCCTGGTTACGCACGTAATATTTATCCATGTCGCTGATCAGCGTGCGAAAAGCAGTATCTGCCTGCACCACCACATGGAAGGTCCGGTTATAAACAGTAAAGTCGTTTATATAAAGACTGCCCATGTAAGCCTGGATGGTGGTGAATACATCACCCACATTCACCCCCAGCCTTTCGCATTTTTCGCGATCTACCGTTAGATTATAACTCGGTGTACGGGAAGAATAGAAACTGAAGGCATTAGCAATGGCAGGATTCTTATTCGCTTCGGCGATGAACCGGTCGACCACCTGCTCAAAAGCATGGAGGTCGTCGTTAGTGCTTCGCTGTTCGATCTGCATGCTGAAGCCCACCGTTTCCCCGATACCGGGAATGGGCGAAGGCTGGATCACTTCCACGTTCGCATTCCGGATGCCCGCATCCTGAATTCTTTTCTGCATCACGCCGATGATGCCCGGCACCTGTTGCTCCCGGTTGCTGCGCTCGTCCCAGGGTTTAAGTTGCACGTAAATAGTACCCGCGTTGGAATTCGTCGCATTATTCACTACGTTAAGGCCCGAAAGCGCTGCATAATGTGCTACGCCCGGCGTATTCGTTACCACCCGCATGAGCCGGTTCATCACATTCACCGATTGGGTGGTGGCAGAAGCCGGCGGCAATTGGAAAGTGACATAAAGATTTCCATCGTCTTCCGATGGAATAAAGCCCGTCGGCTTGACGCGAAATAAAAAGAAAGCACCGGCGCAGATGCAGACCAGCAGGACGATCACATAGCGCGAAGCCCTGATGCTGCGCTGCACGCCGCGGGTATAACGCTCCGTAACGCGGTCGAACCATTTATTGAAGGCAAAGAAGACGCGACCTATTCCTTTCTGCTGCCGCCCCGGATCGGAAGGCTTCAGCAGCAAAGTACAAAGAGCGGGAGTAAGCGAAAGGGCGATGAAGGCAGAGAGGATCACCGAGATCGCAATCGTAATAGCGAATTGCTGATATAAGCGGCCAACAATACCGGGGATGAACCCGACAGGTACGAAAACAGCCGCGAGGATCATGGCAATGGCCACCACCGGCGCGGAGATATCTTTCATCGCCCGGTAGGTCGCTTCCTTGGGCGACATCTTCTGTTCGTCGATATAATGCTGCACCGCCTCCACCACGATGATCGCGTCGTCAACCACGATCCCGATGGCCAGCACGAAACCGAACATCGTAAGGGTATTGATGGTGAACCCGAGCGGAATGAAGAAAATAAAAGTTCCCATGATGGAAACCGGTATCGCCAGCACGGGGATCAGCGTGGAGCGCAGGTTCTGCAGGAAGAGAAAGACCACGATGGCGACCAGCCCCAGGGTCTTGAGCAAAGTACCTACCACATCGGCCATTGACACTTTCACCACGGTGACCGACTCAAAAGGAACCGAATATTCCACATCGGCAGGAAAAGATTGCTTCAGCAAAGCGAGTTCCTTATAGATCCCTTTAGCTGTTTCCAGGGCATTGGCTCCCGGCGCCTGGTAGATGCGCAGGAAGGAAGCGCGATGACCGTCCACAAAAGAGTTACTCGAAAAAGTGAACTTGCCGAGCTCAACGCGCGCCACATCTTTAAGGTAAACGAGCTCGCCGGTAGCAGGAATATTTTTTACGATGATATTCTCGAACTCGGAGACCTTGCTTAAGCGTCCATTCACCAGTATGCCGATCTCATAAGTCTGCGTCTGCTGCTGAGGCGGTACGCCTGCAGAGCCGGCAGCTACCTGCACATTTTGGGTGTTGAGCGCATTGATCACATCCTGGGGCGTCAGCTTATAAGCCGCCATGTGTTCGGGGTTCATCCAGATCCTCATGCTGAAGTCGTCGGTAAAGCGGTTGATGCTGCTCACGCCCGGTACGCGCAGCAGCGCGTCCTGGATAAAGATATTCGTGTAATTATCGAGGAAGGTGATATTGTGGGTATTCCTGGGAGCATAGACCGCCACCATCATCAGCATGCTGGGATTCACCGCTCTAACGGTGACGCCCAACCGGCTGGCCACGGCGGGCAGAAGCGGTGAAGCAATGCTGACGCGGTTCTGCACGTCGAGCGTCGCGATATCGATATCGGTGCCGATATTGAAGTTCACGTTCAGCGACATCAGTCCGTTGTTCGTGCTGTTGCTCTGCATGTATTCCATGCCCGGCGTACCGTTCACCTGCGCTTCTATGGGTGTGGCTACGGTCTGTTCCACCGTCTGTGCGTCGGCGCCGGTAAATTGCGCATTCACCTGCACAATAGGAGGCGTGATATCGGGATACTGATCGACGGGCAGGTTCAGAATGCAGATGGCGCCGGCAATCACCAGCACGATCGACACCACCATCGCAGTGACCGGACGCTTAATAAATGTATTCGCAATCATGGATCTTCAGTATCGTCTAATGATGTGGTTGCCTTTCGCCCGGCTTGCCGGCTGTGCTGTCCGTTTTACCGGATTGGGCTTTGGAAGCATTGATCCCGGAACCTTCATGCAGGGCCTGCACGCCGTCGACCACGATCACGTCGCCCGGTTTCAGTCCCGACCTGATCACGACATCGCCGCCGATGGTTTGGCCGGGCTGCACTTTCACCTGGAAGGCACGTAGCTTCGGTGTCGAACTGCGGGTTGAAGCAGAGTCCGGTGAGCCCACCGTGGAATCCTTCGCCAGAAAAACAAAATACTCGCCCATCTGTTCCACCACAGCCCTTCCCGGCACCACGATCTGGGGACCGGTATCCTGGTTATGTTCGCGCACCACGCAGCTCATGCCCGCTTTCAGCGCGTACTTCGGATTGGGAAATACCAGCCGAATGCGCAGGGCGCCAGTCTGGGGATCCACTGCCCGGTCGATCACGGAGATCTTACCTAAAAATGGATACAGGCTGCCGTTAGGCAGGAGCAGTGTGAAAAGTGAATCGGGATGATGCTTATGCTCATCGGCCAGGTCTTCGTAATGCGTCAGTTGTTTTTCATTGATCAGGAAATCGACCGCCATGGGGTTAATGGTCGAAATGGTATTCAATACCGTTGAACCGACCGTGACCAGGTTGCCCAATTTCACCTGGCTGAAGCCGATCAGCCCGTCGAATGGAGCGTGAATGATCGAGTATGCTAGGTTGGTCTCTGCCGTTTTCAGCTGCTCCTCCGCAGCCTTGACTTCGTTATCGGCATTCTGCTGTGCGATCACCGCGTGGTCAAGCTGCTGTTTGGCCACAGCATTATGGTTGTTCAGGTATACATACCGGTCGGCGTCCTGCTTCGCCTGCACGAAATTCCCCTGCGCCACTTTGAGGTTAGCGGCCGCAGCGTCGTAGGCCTGCTGATAAAGCCGCCGGTCGATCTCGTAGAGTTTCTGTCCTTTGGTTACAAAACTGCCTTCTTCAAAAAAGATGCCGGTGATATATCCCTGCACCTGCGCGTGCAGGTCTACCTGACTCAGTGCCTGCGTGGTAGCAGGGTATTTTTCATAATACCAAACCTGTGCGTCCTTCACCGTATCGAGGTTCACCGGTGTGGGCGGAGGTGGCGTTGCCTGTTTGTGCTGGCAGGAAAGAATGCCGAGACAACTGATCAGGAATAAGGTGCTTGCCGCGCTGTTCATGGAGCTGATTGATTTATGCTAATGATGATATGAAACGATTCCCATGGCTTTTTCCAGGTCAACCTTATTGGAAAGCACTGTAAACAGGGCATTGGAATACCCGATCTCCGAGCTGATCAGGTTGGACTCCGCTGTGATCACATTGAGGTAGGGCACGATGCCCTGCTGATATTGCAGCGTGACGATCTCGTATACATCCCGCGCCAGGGCCGCGTTATCGCCCATCACGCTCAGATTATAGAGATTGCTTTTATAGGTGGCCAGGGCAGTTGTGTATTCGGTATAGATCTGCGATTTCAATCCCAACTCGCTCCAGTCGAGCTCGCGTTCCAGCAACCTGGAGCGTTTGATATTATTCAATCTCGAAAAGCCGGTAAAAATGGGCAGGCTCAATGAGAGCCCCACATAAGAATAGGGATAAGCGTTCGCGAAGAGCTGGGAGAATTCGTTGTTCTGAAAGTCATAGTCGTAGCTGAAGAAAGCAGAAAGCGTTGGCAGGAAATCCAGCCGGTAGTAGTTGGTCGTCTGGCGCTGCAGGTTTCGCGAAGTCTGCAGCAGATTATACTCCACGCGTTTATTGAAATCAAGCTGCTGCGTGGTGTCGAAAGCGATATCCTGCTTCATCTGCACCGTGTCGAAGATCACATTGAATTGCGACTGCGGCGGATAACCCATCGTTTGTTTCAGTATGGCATACTGTGGACTCACATTCTCTGTCGCCGTCCGCAACTGCGCCAGCGTATTATTCAGCGTGATGGTGGCCTGTTCGTAATCAGTCCGGTCTACCAGGCCCGCCACGAACTGATGATAAGAATCGCTAAGACTCTTATTAAGTCGGGCTGTATCTTCTTTCAGCACCCGGATCTGCTCCAGCGTGAGCAGAAGACTGTAAAATGACTTGCTCACCGCGACGACCATGTCGATGCGGGCGCTATCGGTAATCTGTTCTGCCTGTTGTACGTAGAGCGGTGCCGCTTTGATGGCATAGGCCAGGGCGGGACTGAATATCGACTGCGTAACCGAAAGTACGGGAACCGCCGTGTTCACCACACCGCTTTTCTGCTCCTGTACTATTCCATTCGCGTTTTTTACAAAGACCGTGGGCAGTTGCATATAGTGTGTCAGGTTGCCATTGATATTGGCCTGGGGATACCAGCCTGCAAGGCTGATGGCATTGGAAGTTTTGGTAACCTGTTCGTTGATCAGCGCCTGTTGAACGGTTGGCTGATGCTTAAACGCGTAGTCGATGCATTGACCCAGGGTAAAAAAGGGAATGGAATCAGCCGGCGGAGCGGGCGACTGTGCCTGGATGGATAAGGAGAAAAGAGAACAGACAGTAATGATCAAAAAAGGATAAATCCTTTTCAAAACCATAAACGACGATTTTGTTGATAAACTGGTTCAGATCCTGCATTTCAGCTTGCACCAGGTTTCGGATCTCTGAACGGTGGCGAGGTGTTGCCAGGTAGCAGAGCTAAAATTAGCGGATTCGATCAACTCGTTTTGTTAACGTTGGTTAACAAAATGTTTTAGCTCATAGTCAATCTGAAAAACCTGCCCGAGCCTATTCGCTACCTTTGCGGTATGAACTTGCATCATCCCGCCTTCGCCTTCAATCGCCAAAACTCCATCGACGGCAATAAGGTTGCGGCGGGCGAAGCCGTCAACCGTCAACTCCGGGATCTGCTCGAGCGGAAAGTGAAGCAATACAATCATCCTTCCTTTATCGCCTCCGATCCCGTCAGCATACCGCACCGGTTCAGCAAAAAACAGGACATCGAGATCGCCGGCCTCTTCGCCGCCGTCTTTGCTTGGGGCCAGCGGCCGACCATCATCCGTAAGTCAGAGGAGCTGATGCAATTCATGGACCTGGCACCGCATGATTTCATCCTGCATCACCGCCCGCGCGACCTGAAGAAACTGCTGGCATTCAAACACCGTACGTTCAATGCGACAGATCTACTCTATTTCATCCGTTTTCTCCAGTTCCATTATCGCCGGCAGGATTCATTAGAAAGCGCTTTCCTGGCAGACGGAGGGCCTCGTACCGAGCGCATGAAAAACGGATTGGCCGCCTTTCATCAGCGATTCTTTTCTTTGGAAGATGCCCCGGAAAGAACGCGGAAGCATATCGCCACGCCGGAACGCAATGCCGCCTGCAAGCGCCTGAACATGTACCTGCGCTGGATGGTAAGACAGGATAAACAGGGAGTGGACTTCGGGCTCTGGGAACAGCTTTCGCCGGCCGACCTGATCTGTCCCGTCGACCTGCATGTGGCCCGCGTAGCGAGAAGATTTGGACTTATTACCCGGAAGCAAACCGATTGGGAGACTGCCGTCGAACTCACCAATGCCCTGCGTCGTATGGACCCGAAAGATCCGGTGAAATACGACTATGCCCTGTTTGGCCTCGGCGTGTTTGAGAAGTATTAAGATATCCTTCATTGAACGATTCCCGGATGCTCATATCCGTTAGTACCTTAAACAGGCCCTAGAATAACCATGCGATAAACCTATCTCCCCGACAGTACGGCTCTGAGAACGACAGCCTGGTTCATTTCGGGATCTTTCGCGCCATAGAGCAGGGTAAGCTCCTGATGCCGGGCAAGCGCTTTCACCCGTTTCAACTCCTCAGTCTGTTTCTCAAGCTCGAGCCGGTACTTCTCCTCAAAGGCCTTGAACCGTTCGGGCTTATGGTTGAACCATTTCCTGAGTTCGTCGGAGGGCGGAAGCTGTTTATTCCATTCGTCCAATTTGGCCGAAGTCTTCTTCACGCCGCGGGGCCAAATGCGATCGACGAGCATCCGGTAACCGTCGCCGGGCGACGGTTCATCATAAATGCGTTTTATACTGATGGCGGGCATAATGCAAGTTATTAAGGATTTTAGGTAAATTAAGAGCCCGATCAAAACGTTTCCAATAGAGAAAGAATGCCCGGAACACTTTCAGATATGAAAACCGGTGTAGAGACCGTTAATGGCGCTTCCATCTATTATGAAAAGAAAGGAAGCGGCCCAGCTGTTCTCCTGATCCATGGCTTCGGGCTCGATGGAAGAATGTGGGATGAACAATTCGATTTTCTCTCCCGAACATTTACTGTGATCCGCCCCGACCTGCGGGGCTTTGGCCGGTCCTCCTTGCCAGACGATACGCCGTATTCCCATGCGGAGGATCTGTATCAACTTTTAATCCGTCTCGGCATTTCCATAGTGGCGCCGGTCGGGCTTTCCATGGGTGGGCGGGTTGCCGTAGATTTTGTGTTGAGCTTTCCGGAACAAACGAGCTGTCTTGCGCTTGTCGATGCAGCATTGAACGGATACGCATTCAAAACTTTCTCGTACGATTATATAAATCAAATAGCCAAAGACCAGGGTATTGAAAAAGCCAACCTGGCCTGGTACCATCACGAACTCTTCGATTCAGTAAATAAAATCGAACCGGCAACGCAGGCCATGTCCAAAATGATGGAGGACTATTCCGATCAGTTGAACCTCAGCAATGTCCTTCCTCATTCCTGGTGAACCGGGTATTGAAAACTACTCCGCTTCGAATGAACCGATCGCTCCCATGCTGGCATCGGCAAATGAGTGGTCGACAAACGTATAAGTGCCCTTTTCGGGAATGACAAATTCAACAACCGCCCCGCTCGCCGGGCCCAGATAAACGGATTGCATGCCGTTCAACTCGTTTTTCGGATTCCCGTCCAGCCAGACCTTATCCATTATGGTTCCGATAACATGAAAGCTGCTGGCGTTGTTGGGGCCCGCATTCAATACATACAGGCGGATTCTTTCGCCGGCTTTTACTTTTAGCGGTTTAACCACATATTGCGCGGGTTTGCCGTTGAACGCTACATAGGTTGGTGTTTTCTTCATGGCCAAAGTCGTATCGGGAACAAAAATATTTCCCTGCTGCTTCAGGTAATATTCGTTTTGCACAATGGAAAATTCCTGGTCCACTTTGTCAGGATATCCTTCTTTGGGCTCCACGATTACCATGCCGATCATGCCGTAGATCATGTGCATTAAAACCATCGGCGTTCCGCAGTGATACATGAATACGCCGGGGTAATTGGCCGTCCAGGTAAATTGTATTGTTTCTCCCGGGTCGATGCTGCGATATTTATCTTCCGGGTTCACCATCGCCGCGTGGAAGTCTATGGAATGCGGCATCGGCATCATATTCATCTGCATGCTCATGTTCTTCATCGTGTCGTTGGAGCGATCGGTCATGGAGAATCGGATCGTCTGACCCACCCTCACCCTCAGCACGGGACCCGGTACGGAATTTCCAAAGGTCCATGCCGTATAAGCTACGGTTTTGGATATATTGAACAACTTATGTGTTACGTCGAATTTCACGTCAACCGTGTCGCCTTCCGCAATCTTCGGCACCTCCGGCGCATAGGCCAACGGCCCTTTAATAGCAGTGTCGGTATTGGGTTCGCGGGTAATGACGGCTTTGGGTGAACCGTATGTTTTTTTTGAATTGCCTGCCTGTTCGCGCTGATTGCATGCAGAAAACAAAACAAGGATCCCTGCAAGAAAAAATATTTGTTTCATCTATAGAATTTTCTACAAAATTAACGACTGCCGTCTACATGCAATTTTACCCCGAGCCTATTCCCGCTTATTTACTACTTTCACGCGGGCATTCTTCATTATTTCAATATGAAAAAATTACAGGCAATACTACGCTCCTGGTTGATCGTTCCGTTATTTGTCGCCATGCTTATTGCTTCGGCATGGATGATCCCGGTGAACCGGAAAAAGCCTGCCCCGAATACGACGGCATCTGCTACTCCTGAACTTCCTGGTATCCATGAGGCGATGCAGAAATATATCGACGCCGGAGACATGTCGGGAGCCGTGACCCTGGTCGTTACAAAAGACAAGATCCTTCATTTAGATACCATCGGACTGGCCGATATTTCCCGCAAGGAACCCATGCGCGTCAATACCCTGTTCTGGATTGCTTCGATGACCAAGCCTGTTACGGCGACTGCCATCCTGATGCTCCAGGATGAAGGCAAACTGAAAGTAACCGATCCGGTAGCAAAATATATTCCGGCCTTTGAGGGTCTGAAAACGCCCTCAGGTAAGCCGGCCAATCTGACTATTGCACAAATCCTCACGCATACTTCAGGGCTCGGTGAAGGCAACAATAATGAATTATCCAAAGCAAAAAAACTGGCGGAGCTGATTCCGATTTACCTCGCGGCTCCGATGCAATACGAACCGGGCGCAGAATGGAAATACACGCAGTCGGGCGTCAATACGGCTTCCCGCATCGTAGAAGTAGTGAGCGGCATGACCTTCGACCGCTTCGTGCAAAAAAGAATCCTCGATCCGTTGAGCATGACGCATACTACGTTTTATCCATCGCGTAGGCCTGATGAGCTGCCGGCTACCGGATACGTCAAAAACAAAAACACCGGCTCGCTCGAGCCAGTTCCCATGATCGCCAACTTTGGCAAAAAAGGCTTCCCGCCTCTCGGAAACGGCGGCCTGTTTTCTACCGGCCCGGACTATGCGCGTTTCTGCCAGATGCTGCTGGGCGAAGGCGTGCGCAATGGAAAGCGCTACCTGAGCGCAGACGCCATGAAATGGCTGACGACAGTTCAAACCGGCGATCTGCCCTGCGGATTTATTTCGGGTCATGGCGGCAACTATGGCTGGGGGATCGGCACCTGCATTCTGCGCACATCGCATGAAGGCGTGGCGGCCATGCTTTCTCCGGGAACCTTCGGTCACGGCGGCGCCTGGGGCACACAGGCCTGGATAGACCCGGTTCGCGGAGTGGCCTATATCCTCATGGTACAAAGACCCGGGATCAATGGCGACGCCAGCGACCTGCGTCGTGATTTTCAGCAGGCAGCCGCAGATGCCATAAATTCCGGGCCTCATTATAAAAATTAAAAGAATTCCAATGACCTTTATTTTGGGGCTGCTGTCTGTCTTCCAGGCCCTGTTTCTACCCGGCTACCTGATCAGCCGATTCTTTTTCCCGTTGAAAGGAAAATCCAAATTGCTTGTCGCTTTTGGAATAAGCCTGCTGTTCAATTACCAGTTTGTTTTACTACTGACCGCCATAGGCCTCTATGGCAGGCCGGCTGTTTTCATTTTGTTCGCCTTGGAATGCCTAAGCTGGATCTGGCTCAGCAAACGGAAGCCGATGAGCGGTTATTCTGATAAAGAAAATTTGGCCGCCGGACAATTATCGAATGTGCAAATAAAAGGCAGAACGCGAACTGTCTTTACCACCTTGTTTGCTGCAGTTTCATTTATTGTCGTCCTGGGCGTTGTCAGTAAAATATTAGGTGGAAATCCGGGTATTTTCGATTCCTGGGACGATGTGCTTTCCTGGAATCGCTGGGCCGCCGAATGGTATAACGGGCACCTGCCGGCAAAAACATATCACTACCCTCAGTTGATTCCGGCAAACTGGTCCATGATGTATCAATTCGTGGGAACGCCGGAAATACAGTTTTTTGCGAAATCCATCATGGCCCTTTTTGCCTTAGGCATATTGCTGGCATTTTATGATCTGTACAAAAAGCTGAGCTCGGATTTCTTTCTTGCCGCGCTGGCCTGGTCGGGATTTTTGCTGCTGAATATTGTCGGTTCTTATATCGGCACGGGCTATATGGATATTCCCGTTACCTTTTTTTGTCTGATCACTTTTTACATGCTGGCGCTGACAAGCGAAGGTCTGCTGCCCGTATTTTCGGGGCTTCTGTTAGCTGCCGTTTTCCTCGCTGCGGCATTGCTCATTAAACAAGCGGGCCTGGCGATGATCCCGCCCTTTGTTTGTGGTTGTATAATAATTTTATACAAGGCGCACGGGTTTTCGGTTCACCGGAAAACCCTGATTGTCGCAATAATTTCTGCCTGTATTTTACTTGCCGGGCCCTGGTATTTGTATAAACAGATCCAGATGAACCGTGGTACGGAAAATTCTGAAGTGAGTTGGGTCACAAAAGATATTTATGCCGGCAAAACAAAAATGCAACGCCTGCAGGATGCCTCTGCGCACTTTAAAGACGCTGTGACGGAAGCCACCCTGATCAATGCCTTGCCCGAAACGGCAAGGCCGGTGGCGAAGTCTGCTTTCTTTGCTCTTCTCTTAGCCCTTTCACTACTTTCGCTGCTGAAACCTTATTCCCGTTTTGTCTTATTGCTTTTAGTTATTCCTTATTACCTGATCTGGGCCATTTATTTCAGCTACGATCTCCGGAATGTATCGCTGCTCATACCTTTTTGGGGATTTTCGCTTGGCGTGGGTTCGCAGGTTTGCTTTGATTGGATGGCCATCACAACGCCCCGCTCCAGGAAGCGGGTGTTATGGCCGGTACTGGGTTTGGCAATCGTTATGGGCGCAGTCTCCTGGCCCGGGCAGAAACTCCGGTCTATCGAACGGCGAATGGCGATGGAGCGCCTGATGGATTCCGGGATGAACCGGCTGCTTTACCAGCGTTATGATTCCGGGATGCTGAAAGGAAAAATTCTGTGCAGTTATCCAATGATGGCTTTTCTGCCGGACCTGAAGGACTACGTTCAGCCCTTTTCGTTCGACTCAGCTCACCTCGATACCCTGAAGCTCATTCTGCCGAAGGAAATCAAAAGCTATCCTTTTTGTCTTCTTCAGGATGGATCCGCTCCTGAAGTGTGGGAATACTTTAAACAACTGGACTCCCAGGGATACATCAAATCGAAAATTAAAACAGACCCTGGATGGAACCTGATCGAACTGAAGCCGAATCCCTAAAACGCAATGCATGAACAAGCCAGCCTGCATCGTCATTATTCCTGCTTATAATCCACCGGACGGCAGCTTGCTTTCACTCGTCACTGATTTGAAAGCAGGCGGTGTTGAACAATTGATCGTCGTGAATGACGGCAGTAGCGGCCATGAAGCCTTGTTTGAAGAGCTCGAAAAAGATTCCTCCTGTATCGTTCTCCACCATGCCGTGAACCTGGGCAAGGGAAGAGCCCTGAAAACGGCATTCAACCACATATTAAAATACTTTCCGGAAACCAGGCATGTAGTAACGGCCGATGCCGATGGACAGCATGCCCCCGAAGATATTGTCCGGATCATCCGGACAACAGCAGAAGACCCGTCCGGGTTTTTTATCGGCGTCCGTTCCTTTGGGCCTGATGTTCCACTCAGAAGCCGGTTTGGCAATATTCTTACCCGTTATATTTTCCGCTTCCTCATCGGACTCAGGTTGTCGGATACCCAAAGTGGCTTGCGTGCAATTCCCAAAAGCCTTTTGCCGGCCCTCCTCAAGGAAGCCGGGGAAGCCTATGAGTTCGAACTGGCCATGCTGATCCTCGTCAAGCATGCCCGCATTAAAGTACATGAGTTGCCAATAAAGACTGTCTATCTGAACCGCAATGAGTCGTCTAAATTCAACCCCTTCATCGATTCGATGAAAATCTACTTCGTCTTCTTCCGGTTCATTCTTTCTTCTCTTTTTGTTACCGGCATCGACTTTGCCGTATTCCTGACAGTTTATTCCTTTTCAAAGAACATTCTTATCTCGCTAATTTTTTCAAGGATCATCTCCTCGGCGATCAATTTCTTCGTCAATCTAAAATTCGTGTTTCACCGAAGCAGGAATGTAGCGGCTTCTGCATTCAAATATTACCTTTTAGTTGCCCTGGTGGCTCTCTTGTCATATTTGTTGATCTCCCTGTTCCATAAAAACGGAGTCGGCATCGCGTTAGCCAAAATAATCGCGGAAACCATTCTCTTCTTTGTCAGTTTTACTTTGCAGCGCGACTTTGTATTCAACGACCTGAAAGATGAATGAGGGCTTTTGCCGCTCTCCAAACCGCTTCCAGGACACAGATTAAAATCGGCAGCCTGTTTCGGGAAAAGTTCCTACGGGTTTACCCTTACTCACTATAAATGAATGGGTTATGATTCAATAATATCCTGTTTTATCCGTTGATCTGAAGGCATGCTGAAATTCCAGAAATCCGGATTTATGAAAAACCACAAGATCTGTCTGTTGCCAATTTCATGTCTTTTTCTTTTTTCAGTTTCTTCATTTGCTGCTAACCGTTACTGGACGGGGCTGGTGGCGGGCAATTGGAACAGCACCCTGAACTGGTCTGCCAGTTCCGGCGGCGTGATTCCGGCCAGTGTGCCCGGCATCAACGATATCGCTATTTTCGATGGCGGCCCACTCGGTCTGCGCGACGGCAATTGCACCATCAATGCCAATGTGAGTGTCGCCGGCATCAGGGTCAGCTCAGACTATGACGGAACGATCAGTCAGGGTAGTTACACGATTACCGTGTCTGGCGATGCCGGCTTTGGCGGAGGCAGTTTCACCGGAGGCAATGCTGCTATTAGGATCGGCGGGACTTTCACTCTTTCTGCAACCAGCTTTACTTCCACCTCAGCCACGATGGAATTAGACGGCGATGCAGCTTTTACCGGAGGCAGCTTCGCCGCCAATAATGGCCTGGTGAAATTCGGCGGAGCGGCAGCGCAAGCTATCTCCGGAACCATACCTGCGTTTTATAACCTGGAATTTCAGAATTCAGGCAGCGGCGTCACCCTGATGAATACAGTCAGCGTCACCGCTGGTCTTACGATGATGCAAGGCAATATCAACCTGAACGGAAATGCATTTATACTCGGCAGTTCGGCATCGGGCACAGGAACACTCTTTTATACTTCGGGCAGTATGTACGGCGCCGGATCCTTCACCCGCTGGTTCAATACCACAGCGATTGCCGACGGTTCAACCGCCGGCCTCTTTCCCATGGGTACGGCTACTGAAGACAGGCCATTCTATATATCCGACCCGCTGGCTCCGGCCAGCAGCAGCGGTACCATCACCGTGTCGTATGCGGATGCAGTGACCAATACTATCCTGCCAGGCTATTATGACGGGATCTTTCCCATCGTGGTGAGAAAGAACCTGTACTGGACCCTCAGTACCGGAAACGGGCTGAGCGGTGGAACGTATAATCTCGATGCGCGCGGATCGGGTCTTGGAATCGTTGGAAACGTCAACGATCTGCGCATCACGCTCGCGAATGGCGTTGCCGGTTCACCCGGTGGCAATAGCGGCAGCGTTGGAGATCCACAGATCAATCGAACAGGACTCACTATGAGCAATCTAAATAATTCCTTTTATGTGGCTTCGGTAAATATCACCAGCAGCCCGCTGCCGGTAACCTTTCTGTCTTTCTCTGCCCTGCCTGCCGGCAACCAGGTAGTGCTAACCTGGTCGACTACGTCAGAGATCAACAACAGTCATTTCATCGTCCAGCGCTCAAAAGATGCAGAACATTGGGAAAACATGAAAGATATCCCCGGTGTGAACAACAATGAAACCATACAGTCGTACAGCACCAACGACCTTTCGCCTTATCGGCACAACAATTACTACCGCCTGGAACAGGTGGACATGGATGGCAGGCAAACTTATTCGGAGACCCGGAAGGTGGACATGGAAGGACAGCTTCCGGTCGTCTCCGTATATCCCAATCCGACGACAGGGTTGCTTACCATATTATTTTCACGGGAAGGCTCATACGAAATAAACTTCTTTACCAGCAGCGGACAAGCCGTTGGTCGCAATTTCAGCGGCCAGGGCAACCGTGTCCAACTGAATATCTCGGGGATGGCGCCCGGAATTTATTTTCTTCACCTCCGCCAGGGCGGCGAGGGGAATATAAGAAAGGTGGTAGTAAGGTAAGGCGCTTTCGCCAGGCCCGCCCGAAGTCTTACCATCAACTTATTCCGAGCGCAGGCTCCTCACCGGATTCGTCATTGCCGTTTTAACTGCCTGAAAACTCACGGTAAGCAATGTAATGATCAAGGCGCCCATAACTGCCGAAGCCAATATCCACCAGGTGATTGCCGTTCGATACACAAAATGTTGCAGCCAGCCCTGCAGCACCGACCAGGCAATAGGTATGGCGATCAGGCAGGATAGCGCCGTGAGCAAAACAAACTCGCGCGACAACAGGCGCCAGAGATTGAAGAGGCTTGCGCCCAATACTTTTCTTACACCAATTTCGCGGGTGCGCTGTTCGGCGACAAAAGACGCGAGGCCAAACAGGCCCAGGCAGGAGATAAGGATCGCCAGGATGGTGAAGAAACCGGCAAGCCGGCCAATGCGCAATTCAGCCCGGAATTTCGCATCGTATTCCTGGTCGACAAATTTATAATCGAAGGGATCGGCCGGACTATACTGTGCGAATACAGAACTGATGCGGCGTATCGCTTCCTGTCCGCTGAGGTTAGGGTTGAGCCGAATGGTCAGGCTCGACATGCTGAACGGTGCGAGATAATAAATGGCGGGAACAGGCGACTCGTAGGGTGATTCCATCACCATATTCTTCACTACGCCAATCACGGTGAATTGCGTGTTCTGCCAGGTGATCGTTTTGCCGACCGGGTCCTTCAATCCCATATGCTTCACGGTGGATTCGCTCAGGATCATCGTTAGCCCATCCGCACCCAGGGCATCCGTTCGGAAGTCCCGACCTTCCGTCACTTGCAATCCAATGGTTTTCGCATACTCCCGTGTAACGCCCTTCATAGTGAAATCAACGTCGATCGGATCGGTTCTCCCATGGTCCGGCCAGATCAGTCCCCCATTCTGAGGCCAGGAAGCGGTAACGGGACTGACAGATTCCGTAACTGCCATTACTGCGCCTGTGTTCAACAGATCGGCGCGAAAGGCCGGGAAATGATTATATATATCGAGCGTGTGCATGTTTACCATAAGCAATCCGCTGCGATTGTAGCCGACCGGTCGTTCTCGCGCATACTGCACCTGGCGAAACACGACAAGGGTACCGATGATCATCGCAATGGAGATAGTGAATTGCAGCACCACTAGAACCTGGCGGGGCAGCGCGGCAAGGCGACCCATACGAAAAACGCCTTTCAGCACTTTAATAGGTTGAAAGGAAGAAAGATAGAGTGCCGGATAGCTGCCGGCGATCAGTCCGGTGAAGAGACTGAAGCCGATGCAGGCAATCCACCAGAGCGGTTTCGACCAGGGAATTGCGGTTTGGGTTTCTGCAAGTCGGTTGAAGAAGGGCAGGCTGATCCAGACCAGGGTGAGCGCGACGGCCAGGGCCAGGAAGGAGACAACAATCGATTCGACAAAGAATTGCCCGATCAGTTGAGCACGCAGGGACCCGATCGTTTTTCGGATGCCGACTTCTTTGGCTCGCTTTTCGGAGCGGGCCGTGCTCAGGTTCATAAAATTGATACAGGCGAGCAGCAGCACAAAGGCGCCGATAATGCCGAAGAGGCGAATATATTGAATGCGGCCTGTATCGGAATCGCCATCCTGGAAAGCAGAATAGAGATGCCAGCGGCTCATCGGATGCAGGAATACCTGACTATTA